>JAITTD010000320.1 GCA_031287245.1 Bacteroidales bacterium | reverse complement strand
TTTTAGATTTTTAGGTAAAATTCGTCGGCGTTTTTGCGTTTGCATTCTTTTTTGTAACTTGCGCCGTTTTTCAGTCAGTTTTTAAATCATCAATTTACGCAATATGAAAAGTTTTTTTGCTGCACTCGTTTGTGTTGGGTGCTTGGGCAATCTGGCGGCTGCCGATTTCAGGTTCAATGGCAATGGGAAGTTTAAAATCGTGCAGGTAACCGATTCGCACATTAAAGCCGATTCGGAACATTCACAGTCCACCATCGCCATGTTAAATCAGGTGTTGGATGCCGAACAGCCCGATTTGGTCTTTTTTACCGGCGATGTGGTCACAGGAAAGCCCTATAAAGCCGGATTGGACATGATTTTGGCGCCGGTCATCAGTCGAAAAATACCGTGGGCGCTGGTTTTTGGCAACCACGATGCGGAACAGGACTTGACCTACGAGCAACTGTCAGAATTGGTACAGAACAGCCCACTGAATGTCGGCGACATGAAAAAAGTAAAAAATGTCAGCGGATGGGGTAACTATACGCTCGAAATAAAGGATAAAACGGGCAAAAAAACAGCATTTGTGCTGTATGCGATGGATTCCCATCAATACAGCACCCAAAAACCGGTGGTTGACGGCTACGGCTGGATTCATTTCGACCAGGTGAAATGGTATCAGAACAAAAGCGAAAGATATACCAAGGCAAACGCGGGCATTCCGCTTCCGGCGCTGGCTTTTTTCCATATTCCGCTGCTCGAATACCGTGCCGTATATCTGGAAAAAGGACACCAAATCACCGGTGTGCAGCAGGAAAAGGTGTGTTCGCCCGAAATCAACTCCGGTTTGTTCACCGCCATGCTCGAAAAAGGCGATGTGATGGGAACTTTCGTTGGTCACGACCACGTAAATGACTATATTTTCAATTATCACGGCATAGCGCTGGCTTATGGACGCTGGTCGGGCAGCAAAACCACTTATGGCGACCTGAAAAACGGCGTCAGAGTGATTGAATTGACCGAAGGCGCAAAAAGTTTTGACACCTGGGTGCGCCTGAATGACGAAGTTGTCATCGATAAGGTGAAATTTCCCGACGATTTCCCATTGCCTGAAAAGAAAAAATGATTGGAATAAAAAAAAAGTAGTATCTTTGCGCGCAAATTTTTTAAAATACCATACATATTATATTAATTAATAGATACGATGCGGAATAAAGGAATCATCAGGACGTTTGCCATAGCAATGGCATTAGTGTGCTTGTATCAGTTGTTATTTACGTGGAAGACATATACTGCTGAAAAAGAGGCAGAAAAATATGCTACCATCATAGATGGTGAAAATACGACCGTAGATTATGACAAGAAAAATCGTTATTTGGATTCGATTTCCAATGAACCGATTTTCAACTTCTTAGGTTTGCGTAAATACACCTATAAAGAATGTAAAGGTCGTGAAATCAACCTTGGTCTTGACTTGAAAGGCGGTATGAACGTGATTTTGGAAGTGTCGGTTGCCGATGTGGTGAAGGCGCTGTCCAATTACAGTATCGACCCCACCTTCAATCAGGCTTTGGCAGATGCGTTGAAAATGCAACAGAACAGTACGGACGATTTTCTGACGCTCTTTGAGCGGGCATTCAGAGCCATCGACCCCAACGCTCAGTTGGCTGCTATCTTTCGTACACCCGAACTGAGTGATAAAATCAAGTTTGATGCCTCCAACAGCGATGTTATCAACGTGTTGCGCAAAGAGTCGAAAAGCGCGATAGACAATGCTTTCAACATCATCCGTTCGCGTATCGACAAGTTTGGCGTAGTTCAACCCAATATCCAGCAGTTGGAAACCGCCGGACGTATTTTGGTGGAACTGCCCGGCGTGCATGAACATGAACGTGTCAAAAAACTTTTGCAGGGTTCTGCCAATCTGGAATTTTGGGAAACTTACGAAAATCAAGAGGTTTTCAACTATCTGTTGCAAGCCAATGCCCTAATCAAGGAAATTGCAGATGCTAAAAAGGCAACTGAAAGCGTAATTTCGGCAACAACGGAATCCGATTCAACGGGACAGGCAGTTGTAACGCAGGAGCCGGAAAGTCAGGACGGCTTGCTGGGGCGTTTGTCCCAACCGGACGACAGCCTGAAATCCGCTACCGATACCTTGCAAAACGACGCTTTGAACGATCCTCTCTTCTCCGTGTTAAAGCCACACCAATATCAGGGGCAGTTGCTCGAAGGCTCTGTGGTGGGAATGTCCGCTGAAAGAGATACGGCAAAAGTGAACAGTTATTTGGCATTAGCCCGTAGCAGGAAAATTTTTCCGGAAAATCTGCGCTTCATTTGGGCAGTAAAATCATGGAAAGACCCCAAAACCAAAAAAGAGACCAATCTGTTTGAATTGCACGCCATCAAGGAAACCGGTCGTGACGGTCGTCCTCCCTTAGGCGGTGATGTGATTACCGATGCTCGCGCAGATTTCCGCCAGCAGGGCGGTTCCGCAGCCGAAGTTTCCATGACCATGAACCACGAAGGCGCACAGACATGGGCGCGAATGACCAAAGAAAACAAAGGTCGTTGCATAGCCATCGTATTGGACAACAGCGTATATTCAGCGCCTCGCGTCAATGACGAAATCCCAGGTGGACGTTCGCAGATTACCGGCGATTTCAGCATCAACGAAGCCACCGACCTTTCCAATATCCTCAAATCAGGCAAACTTCCCGCCAAAGCGACCATCATTCAGTCCGAAGTAGTAGGACCTACCCTGGGTACGGAATCCATCAAAGCAGGGTTGATTTCATTCGCCATGGCGCTCATTGTGGTGATGCTTTACTTGGCGTTTTATTACAGCAATGCCGGTTTAATTGCCGATACCGCCCTGTTGGTGAACATGTTTTTCCTGATGGGCGTGTTAGCCTCGCTGGGCGCAGTGCTCACCTTGCCGGGTATTGCCGGTATCGTGCTAACGCTGGGTATGGCAGACGATGCAAATATCATCATTTTTGAGCGTATCCGAGAGGAACTGCGAGCGGGAAAGGGGGCGCGGCTTGCCGTTGCCGACGGTTACAAAAATGCCTATTCTGCCATCATTGACGGTAACGTCACTTCGTTTCTTGTAGGTCTTGTGCTGTATGTTTTCGGTACAGGTCCTATTCAGGGTTTTGCCACCACCTTGGTGCTGGGTATTCTGACCTCACTGTTTACTTCGATTTTTATCTCCCGCCTTATTTTAGAAAGGATGTTGGACGCCAACAAAACCATCAAATTCTCCATTCCGGCAACTGCCAATATCTTCAAGAATGCCAAGTGGGATTTTATCGGCTTTCGCCGAAAAGGCTATGCCATATCATTGACTATCATTGGAATAGGCTTAATATCCATCATCGTACAAGGCTTTAATATGGGGATTGATTTCACAGGCGGGCGCAGTTATACCGTACGTTTCGACGATGCGGTCAACACGCAGGATTTGCAGGCATCATTGAGAACAGCCTTTGAAAACAATGCACCGGAAGTAAAAACTTTCGGCTCGAACAATCAGGTGAAAATCACCACCGATTATCTGATGAAAGAAGAGCAAGACCCTGAATTCACTGCCAATGTGGACAGCATCGTGGAAGCAAGACTGTATGAGGGGGCAAAACCTTTGTTGAAAGACGGCACTACAAGCGAACAATTCCGCACCGAAAATTTGATGGGCGCCCAAAAAGTTGGCGCAAGCATTGCTGACGACATAAAAGTGAATGCCGTCATAGCCGTTATCCTGTCGCTGATAGTGATGTTCTTTTACATTTTCGTACAATTCCGCGATTGGCAGTTCGGTTTAGGCTCTGTAATCTCTCTTTTACACGATGCAATTATCATGTTAGGACTGTATTCGCTGCTATACAAAATCATGCCTTTCTCCTTAGAGATAGACCAGCATTTTATCGCAGCCATCCTTACAGTGATTGGTTACTCCATCAACGATACCGTGATCATCTTCGACCGTATCAGAGAATATGTAGCGCTCTATCCCAAACGGGACATTAAGGATGTGTATAATCAGGCTATCAACAGCACATTGGGTCGTACCATGAATACATCATTATCCACCGTTTTCGTCCTTTTGATAATCTTCATCTTTGGCGGCGAAATGATTCGCGGGTTTGCCTTCGCTATAATGGTAGGTATTTTCGTGGGTACCTATTCTTCCGTCTTCAATGCAGCGCCCCTTGTGTATGAATTTCTGAAAAAGAAAAAAGAGAAAAAAGAAATAGCAAAATGACATGAACCTGACCGGATAATGTCAAGTGTTCACAACATTGTTGTTGATTGGTATGAACGTCAAAAAACAATAAATTCATAAAAATTGTTAAATAATTTCATTTTTAACAAAATTATTCTGATTTTTGTAAAGTTAAATGGTGAAGAGAACCATTCAATTATAAATAGGAAAGTATTTATATAATTATCTTAAAATCATTATATTAAACAAATGAAAGACAAAGTATCAAGAAGAACCTTTTTAGGTACAACGGCGACGGCAGCCGCAGCTTTTACCATCATTCCCAGCCATGCAATGGGAAGTACGCTGGGACATAAAGCGCCGAGTGACAAACTGAATATCGCCGGCGTAGGCATTGGTGGTATGGGGCGTGGCAACATCAATGCCGTAAAACAGACAGAAAACATTGTAGCACTCTGCGATGTGGACTGGAAATACGCCGCTAAAACATTTGCTGAAAACCCGGGTGCGAAAAAGTACAAGGATTGGCGCAGAATGTACGATGAGTTAGGCAAATCAATTGACGCAGTCGTTGTTGCCACAGCCGACCACACCCACGCCATCATTGCCGCTACCGCTATGACGCTGGGCAAACACGTGTATGTTCAAAAACCTTTGACACACACCGTTTATGAATCCCGTCTGCTCACCAAACTGGCTGCCAAGCACAAAGTAGCTACCCAAATGGGTAATCAAGGCAGTTCAGGCTCCGGTGTCCGTCAAATTTGCGACTGGATTTCCGCCGGCGAAATAGGCGAAGTAAAAAGAGTAGATTGCTCAACCAACCGCCCCATCTGGCCTCAGGGCTTGAATGCCCCCAAACAGGGTATGTGGGTTCCCGAAAACTTGGATTGGGATTTATTCACCGGTCCGGCAAAATTGCGCCCTTATCACGAAATCTATCACCCGTGGAACTGGCGTGGATGGTGGGACTATGGCACAGGCGCTCTCGGAGATATGGCTTGCCACATCATGCATCCGATTTTCAAAGGTCTGAAATTAGGCTATCCCACCAAAGTACAGGGAAGTTCAACCTTGTTACTCACCGATTGCGCACCTACGGCACAAAGCGTACGCTTAACCTTCCCTGCGCGTAACATCCCCACAAACAAAAAAGTGAAATATCCCGAAGTGGAAGTATATTGGACAGATGGCGGTATCGTACCGTTCCTGCCTGTCGGTTTCCCCAAAGACAAACGATTGGACGAAGGCGGTCCTGTTATCTTCCATGGCACAAAGGATACCTTGATTTGCAGTTGCTATGGCGGCGAACCCTGGTTGCTTTCAGGCAGAAAGCCCAACTCGCCCAAAACACAGCGCGAAATCACCGTCAGCCACGAAATGGATTGGGTACGCGCTTGCAAGGAAAGCCCTGAAAATCGCGTTCCGACGGCGTCCGACTTCAGCGAAGCCGGTCCGTTCAACGAAATGGTAGTGATGGGCGTATTGGCTGTTCGTCTGCAAGGCTTGAAAAGAGAATTGTTCTGGGACGGTCCCAATATGCAATTTACCAATATTTCAGACACCGATCAATTACAGTTTGTGATTTCCGATGATTTTCACGTAGTGGACGGCGATCCGAAATTTGATAAAAAATACACCGACAAACTCAATGCCAAGGCTTTTGCCCAGGAATTGATCAAGCATACTTATCGCGACGGCTGGAACCTTCCGGCTATGCCTTAATGTAGCAATGTTTTAATAAGAAATCCTCACTCAACGTTTGATTTTCAAATGAGAGTGAGGATTTTTTTTGGATTTTTTTTGAAAAATTGTAAGAATTGTTTGGAAATAAAAGATTTTTTCATCATCTTTGTGTCGATTTAATGATGAAGCAATCACTGAACAATAAAGTGTAAATAGGTAAAAATCAATATTATAATAGCAAATATACAATGAAGAATAAAGTATCAAGAAGGTCATTTATCGGGACGTCTGCGACAGCCGCAGCAGCGTTTACGATTGTTCCCAGCAATGTCATGGGAAGCACGTTGGGACATAAAGCGCCCAGCGACAAACTGAATATCGCCGGCGTAGGCGTTGGCGGAATGGGGCATGGCAACATCAATGCCGTAAAACAGACAGAAAACATCGTAGCCCTCTGCGATGTCGATTGGAATTACGCAGCAGGAACATTCAAAGAACATCCCAATGCAAAAAAATACTGGGATTGGCGCAAGATGTACGACGAAATGGGCAAATCCATTGATGCCGTTATCGTTGCCACAGCCGACCACACCCACGCCATCATTGCCGCTACCGGCATGACGCTGGGCAAACACGTATATGTGCAAAAACCTTTGACACACACCGTTTACGAATCCCGTTTGCTCACCAAACTGGCAGCCAAATACAAGTTAGCCACCCAGATGGGTAATCAAGGCAGTTCGGGCGAAGGCGTTCGTCAGGTTTGCGACTGGATTTGGAACGGCGAGATCGGCGAAGTGAAGCGTGTAGATACCTACACCAACCGTCCGCTTTGGCCGCAGGGCTTGGAAGCGCCCAAACAGGGCATGTGGGTTCCCGACAACCTGAACTGGGACTTGTTCACCGGACCTGCCAAAATGCGTCCCTACCACGAAGTGTACCATCCTTGGAACTGGCGCGGCTGGTGGGACTACGGCACAGGCGCTCTCGGTGATATGGCTTGCCACATCATGCACCCCATCTTCAAAAGTTTGAAACTGGGTTATCCGACAAAAGTACAGGGCAGTTCGACCGCACTGTTGCCCGATTGCGCCCCCACAGCACAAACCGTGCATTTGGTATTTCCCGCGCGCAACGTTCCCGGCATCAAAAAAGTGAAATTCCCCGAAGTGGAAATAACATGGTCTGACGGCGGTATCAAGCCCCTGATGCCCCAAGGCTGGCCCGCAGGCAAAGATTTGATGGACGATGGCGGTGGAGTGATTTTCCACGGCACCAAAGATACGCTCATTTGCGGTTGCTACGGCGTAAGACCGTGGTTGCTTTCGGGACGTAAACCTGTGGCGCCCAAAACACAGCGCGAAATCACCATCAGCCACGAAATGGATTGGGTACGCGCTTGCAAAGAAAGCCCTGAAAATCGCGTTCCGACCGCTTCCGACTTCAGCGAAGCCGGTCCTTTCAACGAAATGGTGGTAATGGGAGTATTGGCTGTCCGTTTGCAGGTACTGAACAAGGAACTGAACTGGGATGGCAACAATATGCGATTCACCAACATCACCGATAACGACAAAATCACAGTCGCTTCCTCAGAGTTGAAAGTGGTGGACGGGCATCCTACAATTGTCAAAGGCAACACTGCCGTTAGTGCGGCTGACTATGCCGGCGAACTGATTAAGCATGCTTATCGCGATGGTTGGTCATTACCGGCGATGCCCTGATTTTAAACGGATTTGATACATTAATCTAATATAAAAATTCAAAAAAAGATGGATACAAAAAAAGCAAGTTTAGGCGCAAGCGCCTTCATTCTGATGTTTGCAGTAACTTCCTGCGGTGGAGGCGCTGCCAAACCTGTCGTTCAAAAACCATACGTTATCGAAACGACTGAAACCGTTGTTCCCGAACAAAATGGTGTACCGGAACATACTATTCTCACCAAAACACAGGTGGAGTTGTCTTCTATCCCGCAGGATAAGGACGGATTTTATACCATCTTCGATGGGAAATCGTTCTATGGATGGAGAGGTTACGGTAAAGATGAAATGCCGGGTCGATGGGTGATTGAAGATGGCGCCATCAAGTTTAACGGCTCAGGCGCAGGTGAAGCACAGGTCAATGATGGTGGAGACATTCTCTTTGCTCACAAGTTCAAAAATTTTGAACTGACCTTCGATTGGAAAGTAGCAAAAGGGTCCAACTCTGGTGTTTTTTTCCTGGCTCAGGAAGTAAAAGGGCAACCTATTTACATTTCTTCTCCTGAATATCAAATATTGGACAACGAAAATCATCCGGATGCTAAATTAGGAATAGACGGCAACCGCCAATCATCATCTCTGTATGATATGATTCCCGCCAAACCGCAAAATTCCAAGCCTTTTGGCGAATGGAACACCGGTTCTATCATCGTTTATAAAGGTTCTGTCAGCCACTTCCAAAATGGCAAACCGGTTCTTGAATATCACTTGTGGACATCGCAGTGGACAGATTTGCTGCAATCCAGCAAGTTCAGTCAGGAAAAATGGCCACTCGCCTTTGAATTGCTGAACAATTTGGGTGGCGCTGACCACGAAGGCTATATCGGTTTACAGGATCACGGTGATGATGTTTGGTATAAAAACATCAAAATAAAAGTGATGGACTAATTTTGATTCCGCCAATTTTAAAAGCCGGCTTTGTTTATAAAAAGCCGGCTTTTTTGATGTTTCGTCCGTGAGGTCCTGCCATAAAATCTTTCAGATAAAAAGGTTCAGTATAGGCGACATCCGCAAATTTTCCGGTTTGAAATGCCTGCCACGCATCCGGTATCAGATCTTTTGCAGAAAAAATGCAGGAGTCCGGAAAAATGGCATGAGGGTGGGTGATTATTTTTTTGCATTTATCGGCGCCATTTCCTGCAAAATAAATGGTTCCACAGGCGAGTTCCGATTCAAAGGAATGTTCGTCAATGATTTCCGCAACCGTATCTTTTACCGTGTTGAGGTGGGTATCGAACAGGGCAGTATAAACTTCCATACGGCGTGCGTCAATCATGGGGCAAATCAGTGTATTTTGTTCTGTTTTGGGCGTTTGACAAAGCAATCTGCGAGCCATTGCTTTGAGTGTGGGCACAGCAATCAGCGGTATGCCTGCGCCAAAACACAAGCCTTTGGCGGTGGACACACCAATCCGCAGTCCGGTATAAGACCCGGGACCGATGCTCACCGCTATGGCTGCCAATTGAGCCACGGTAATCTTTTCCTGAACCAGCAAAGCCTCAATCAGGGGAGTCAGCATAGTGGCATGGTTTCGAACTGTCGAAGTTTCCATCCATGCCATACATTCCTCACCGGCTGATAACGCTACGGAACAGAAATCACCGGATGTTTCTATTTGAAGGATAAGAGGATACGTCATAATTTGAACCTTCAAAATTTTTCTCTGTTCATTGCCAGCGCTCTAATCATCCATCGTGGCAAAGGCTTGTGGGGGTTGCGTTTTTCGAGATGCAGGTACCAGTTCCATTTCTTCACCAAGGGTATTTTTTTTGTTTCCACAAATTCTATCAACGTGCCGTCAGGGTCCTCCAGATAACTCCAATGCCCGGCGGCTTCGCCCATTTTAAATCCGCTGTCGCTTTCTACAGTGAAGGGGAATCCGGCGGCGGCACATTCCGCTTTCAGCGCTTCCATGCCGTGTATGTCGAAACAGAGATGAATAAAGCCGAGGTCGCCCCAGTAGCGGTCTGCAAAAATTCTGCGCGGCGTGTCGTCTGTCAGTTGCACCAATTCCAGCTGGCTGCGACCGAGCAATGCCGCCATACTGCCGGTGCGCTCTGCGGAATGGGACAGCAGCACGCGCCTGAGCTTTCTGTCGGCGCCTTTCAAAGATGCCAAATCGGGAAAGATGTCTGTTTCATCGTAAATCACGGTGTCGTAGCCCAACAAATCGCTGTACAGTTTGCGTGAGCGGTCTATGTCGCTCACTCCAATGATGCAGCCATATACGCCGCCTGTGCTGTGACGTTTATCCGGCTTAAACCAGTCTTTCGCTTCCACTACCTGCAATTTGTTGCCATACAGGTCTTCCATGTAGAAAAACGGCAGTCCGACAGGGTCATACAGCACTTCGCTCAACAGGCGGATGCCTTTGTTTTCCATCTCGCCAAAAGCTTCGCGAATGTCTTTGGCTTTGATTTTGGCGGCATAAATGCCCAAATCGCCAATATTGATTTCTTCTTTGGGAGGCTGCGGCGTTCTGTCTTCAAACTGCCATATTTCGCAGCAACTGCCGCCTTGCAGGTTGGCTGCCAAAATAGCGCGTTTGCGGTGCGGCTTTCCTCCCATGTATGGCGCCATATAAGTGGCCACGTTGCTGTCGTCGAACACCTTGACGTCTGCCCCCAACATTGTGCCGTACCATTTGAATCCTTCTGCAGCATCGCGCACTCCAATGCCCAACTGCTGTATTCCGTATATGATTTTTTCCATTTTACTGATTTGACATGTTCAATAATTCCTGTACCAACTGATACACGGTAGTTCTGGGATTATGAGCGGCAAAGTCTTCTCTTGTGTCGTACATTTTATCCAGTTGTTGTGCGTGGTGAACTGCATCGTTCATCTTTGGTTGTTCATATTTAGTTTTGATTTGCAATGCCTCATCAACCAAGGATTGTGTATTTCTTCCGGTACATTTTTTTGGCTGTTTTTCCGTTAAACTGGTCAACTACGGATAAAAACAGCACATTGTCCCGCGTTTTTTCTTCCATATTTTCGCCTTCCTCAAAACCTTGCATCACTTCAATGGCGTCGTTTTCGCGAATAAACAGCGCCTTTTCGGTTTTCCCCTGCGTTTCAAACAGCCATTCGGATGCTATATGTGTATTATATGCTTCAAATCCATAACGGTAAAGGGTATTATCGGTCAGAAATATCATCTCAAAAAAAGATGGCGCCTTTTCGGTTTTCGTGTTCAGCAAAAAAGGAACAACATCTATTTTTTTGGTAGAAGCGCCCTCCACAGAGTGCAGAACAATATCCTGCATGGTGGAAATGGCTTTGATCAGGTTGCTTTTGCCGCTCGAATTGGCGCCATAAACCACAGCACCTTTCAGCAAACCACGCGTCTTGATAACATTGCTTGCTGTATGTTCTGTAATGGATGTCGCGTCCAAACTCAAAGTTTTCTTATCCTTGAAAGAGAGATAATTACCAACCGTAAATTCTACTAACATGATGATTTATTTGTTTCAATAATTCTGCAAATGTACAAATTATTCATTGCAATCACTGTTTTTAGTGAGAAAATTTCTCACTTTTTATTTTTTCCCTGTACTTCGGACAATACTCTGAGAAAATTGCCTCCCATTATCTTGGCAATGTCTTCTTCCGAATATCCTTTTTGAAGCAGTTGAACGGTGATGTTAATCAGATCGTTGCTGCCGTTGCATCCTGTTACTCCGCCGCCACCGTCGAAATCGGAGCCAATTCCCACATGATGGATGCCTGCCACCTTCACGATATGGTCAATATGCCTGATAACAGTCGTCAAATCTGCCGTTTTCGCATCGTTGCCGAGATATGCGTCACGGAGACACACCTGTGCAACGCCTCCGTTCTTTGCCAGGGCTTTGAGCTGTTCATCGCTCAGATTGTGGGGATGGCTGCACAAAGCCCGCGCAGCCGAATGAGAGGCAACAATCGGCTGTGTGGTCAATCGGATCACATTGTAAAAAGTCGTATCACTTGCGTGCGACACATCAATCAGCATCCCCAGCCGGTTCATTTCTTTCACTGTCTGGCGTCCAAAATCACTCAATCCGTTCCATTCCGGCGTGTCGGTTGATGAGTCGCAAATTTCATTGTTTTCGGTATGACATAAAGTCACATAATTGACGCCCATTTTTTGAAACAGAGCGAGATTGGACAAGTTTTTACCCAAACCGTAACCGTTTTCCATTCCGATGAAGATGGCTTTCTTGCCTTCGTTTTTCAAACGGGCTGCATCTTCGGGATAAATGGCTATTCCACAGCGATTCTTGTTCTTTTCCACCTGTTCGTATATGCCGTCAATCAGTTCGTAAATGTTGGCAACGGCTTTTTTGTAAGCGGCTTCATCGCGTGTTCCTTGTTTTATTCTGCATGCAAAAAAGACGGCATCCAGCATCCCTTCTTCCATTTTGGGCAAGTTCACCTGATTGGCTTCGCGTTTGCCTGTATTGAAACCAACTTGTTTGAAACAGGAAGGGGTGTCGCTGTGGGCATCCACTGTCAAAATCCTTTGATGCAGCATCTTGGCTCGCCGGTACCAGCCAGCCTCGTTTACAATATGCTTGAACAGCCGCAACATCGCCGTATCACCGCCGGCAACAAGCCCTTCCGGATGAAACTGTACGCCCAGCACTGTGCGGTTGGGATAGCCTTCAATCGCTTCCACGAAACCATCGGCTGAACGGGCGGATATCCGAAAGCCGAACGCTAAGTCTTTCACTCCCTGATGATGAAAGGAATTGGTAAGCGCCTCCGGTTTCACTAATATCTCTGCCAGTTTAGTGCCGGCGACGATTTCGATGACATGGGTTCCCCTGCTCGTGGATGTTTTCTGAAAATGAGCGATACCGGTTTTGTATTGAATAGGAATGTCCTGATAAAGCGTGCCGCCAAAAGCCACATTGATGAGTTGCTCGCCACGACAGATTCCCAGCACCGGAATATTCCGGTCTGTGGCTAATTTCAACAGCGTCATGTCGTAAACATCGCGTATAGAATCTATTCTCACCATTTTACCCAAGGTATTCTCCCCGTAATACAAGGGCGCAACGTCCCCGCCTCCTGTCATGATCAATCCATCAAGCCCTTTGATCATGTTGCGGAGCGCATTCCCGTCGGTAACAACAGGGATGATTACCGGTGTGCCTCCCGATTGAAGGATAGCCTGCACATACCTGCCGGATACGGTAGAACCTTCGCCCGAACTGCGGCTTGCAGAAATCCCTATCACCGGCTGCTGTTGAGCGATGGCGGTATATAAAGAGTCGGCGGCACGGTTCAACCGCAACAACTCGGGATATAAATTCTGACTTTTCACCGGGAAAAGACAAAATAACAAACTGCACGTTAATATTATTTTTCGGAATATCACGGGCTATTTATTTCGTTTGCCTTGATTCACTTCTTCTACGGTAAAATAACCTTTCCGCTTGATGGCGAAATAAATAAGCATCGTATATATTGGGATATTTAATACGCCAGCCTGTTTTATGCTGTCCGGACTAAATAGGATGACTGCTAATGTGACCAGCGCACATAATCCAACTCCCCATATAAGTGCTCGGTTTTGTACTTTTTTGTTCAAGGTAACACGCAACGTCAAATCTTCTTTTGGCTCAAAGCGATACACTACGGAACGCTTCCACCTGTGCTTTATTTGCACCTCTATTGGCGTGCTTTCGTCCACAGAAATCTGCCGAAACGGATAGAAAAATTCGTATTCCCGCCCGTTCAACAACAACTTAAACTTTTTGTCTTTGGTGTAAGGCGTATTATTTTGAAAATAAACTGTTTTCATCTTGTTTGCACTAATTTTCCGGCAAAAGTAAAAAAAATAATTCAACTTTACGTCCTCATGTAACATTTTTTTTGCAACTTCGTCATTCTATAACTAAACCGATAGCACCTCAAAAAAGATTTAGCCAAAATTTATCAGTAATGGCAGTCTTTCAAAAATTTTAGAAGGGAAGGACAATTTTTATCTTTCGGCATTTGATGATTTAGTACGTTTGCCGCACGAAAAGCCGTCAATAGGCATTATCCTTTGCAAATCGCAGAAACAGAGTATAGTAGAATATGCTTTTCGCGATATGGGGCGTGGCTACATCCAAACTTCCCGAAGAATATCGCGATATTTTGCCTGATGCGGAGGCGTTAAGAAAATTACTTTGAAAAAACTAAAAATGGTTCAATTAAAATACTTAATTTTGCACTTGTTTTGCACAATAAAATGTTAATAAAAATAATGATTTATGTCAACAAAATTTTTCACAAACGAAAACGAAAATACGCTGCTGAATAAAATTGCAGGTATTTTTGAGTACAAGAACATTCATTTTTTCGATGCTTTGGTGGGCTATTTCCGGGCTTCAGGCTATTTCAAAGTGCGACCTTTTGTTGATAAAGCAGCCGAAATTCGCGTGTTGGTTGGCATAAATATAGACGAAATGGTTTATGATGCCAATAACAAAGGACTGCTTTTTACCGAAAATGCCGAAAAAAGCGTTGATACTTACATTGAAAACCTTAAAAAAGATATTCAGACCGCAAAATACGACAAAACGGTAGAAGACGGAATGTTGCAGTTTATCAAAGATTTGATAGAAAAAAGAGTGCAAATTCGCGTTTATCCCAAACA
>JAITTD010000303.1 GCA_031287245.1 Bacteroidales bacterium | reverse complement strand
TACAAACTTTCGGATGAAGAGCGGCGAAACTACGACTTCCACGTTGACCAGGCACGCTACGAGCAAAACGTCATCAACGATTCTATAGAGAAAGGAAAAGCAGAGGGAAAAGCAGAAGGGAAAGCAGAGGGAAAAGTGGAAGTGGTAATAAAAGGCAGTAAAAAAGGAATGTCAGTTGCTGATATCGCCGAAATAACCGATCTTACCCCCGAACAGATAACCACCATTCTAAAAGAACAGGGATGAATAGCATTGCCACCGTTGCCGTTGGCGTTGTAAGAATAAAATTACAAGAGATAAACTTTTCGTAATTCGCCATTTTAATTTGTCATTTCTTCCGCCAGCGGAACGGTAAAATAAAAGCACGTTCCTTCGCCTTCTTTGCTTTCTAACCACAGTTTTCCGTGATTGTGTTCCACGAAATCCTTGCAAAGCGTCAATCCCAAGCCGGTACCCTTTTCTTTGCCGGTGCCTAAGGTTGTGAAATGGGTATTGGCAAACAGTTTTTCCTGATTTTCGGGACAGATGCCCACCCCTGTATCTTTTACAGATACTATCACTTCCTTATTTTGTCGGATAGCATTCAGGGTGATGGTTCCCTGTTCGAGTGTGAATTTCAACGCATTAGATATAAGATTGCGCAGAACAATTTTGAGCATTTCCACGTCGGCGATCACGTCAGCGGAAAGCGTTGATGCATTATGGATGGTAATATGCTTTTGCTCTGCTTGCATACGATAGAAACGGATGCTGTTTTCAATGACTTCCTGAACAGGCGCCCTGTTGAAAACCGGCTCAATACCATTCAACTGCGATTGCGACCAATGAAGCAGGTTGGCGAGCATTGTGGTGGTGTTTTCCACTCGCGACAGCAACTTCCCGATGAAATCGGACAAATCTTTTTGCGGAAGACTGTTGGCATTGAACAGAGTTAAACAGACCTGCAAGGATGCAACAGGGCTGCGCAAATCATGCGAAATAACCGACAATAATTTGTCTTTTACGAGATTTCCCTTTTCAAATGCACTGTTTTCTTGCAAAATACGCTCTACGGCTTCCGTTTTCCCTGCAAATTCTCTGCTTAACCGCTCTATTTCGTCTTCGTATGTTTCTATTTGTTGCAATAATTGGAGTTGAACAGATTTAACTTTCCTGTATCGACGCAGTTTAATTACCAAAAACAGGATGCAAGCCAACAACATGCCCAAAAGAATGACAATGACGTATTTAGAGTAAACTATATTATGAAATAAAGCCATCATACTTCATTAATTTCTCTTATATACGAAAAAAATAATTTAAAGTTACACATTTTGTTTTGATTTTTACTTATAGGGTCTGTATGTCAATCACATCAAAAAAATATTATGCCATTTCGGAAATTTCATGTACTTTTGCCCCGCTTCGTGTTATTGGTAACCACGTTAAAAACAATAAAATGACAAAAACAGTTTCTATTTCGTTTATGTTGTCGGGCATCCTGTTTAGTGTATGCCTGATACTTGCTAATTTGTTAGCCACCAAGGTGATTACCATTTGGGGCTTTTCAGCAACGGCAGGATTGATTATTTTTCCGGTTTCTTATATTCTCAACGACACCATCACTGAGGTGTGGGGCTATCGCAAAGCTCGTTTGGTCATTTGGACCGCCTTTGCCATGAATTTCCTTGCCATTGTGCTGATACAACTTTCGGTCATCATTCCGCCCGCCCCCAGTTGGGATGGGCAAAATGCCTACGCCGCCGCTTTCAGCCAGGCTCCGCGTGTGGCATTTGCCAGTTTGGTCGCCTTTCTTTCCGGTTCATTCATCAACGCCTGTGTACTGAGTCGTATGAAAATCCGCACACAGGGCAAGGGTTTTGGCATCCGCGCCATCGTATCTACCCTTTTCGGTGAATCCGCCGACTCATGCCTGTTTTTTACTTTCGCTTTTGCAGGAATAGTGGCATGGAAAGAGATTCTCATCATGATTATTGCTGAAACTGTGCTCAAATCGGCTTATGAAGTGCTTGTGCTGCCCGTCACCACCGTTGTTGTGCGCTACATCAAACGGAAAGAACAAACGGATGTATATGACGAGGCAATATCATACAATATATTAAAGATAACCGACATACATAATGCTGAAAAATAGCAGTCGGAGAACGCTTGTATCCTAAGTTATTTCCATTCGGATGCTTCCAATCGGGCTGAACAGGCATTTTCCACTTATCACCTGTAAGCGGCAGGCGCTTTTACTGCAAAATTACAAAAATAAATGAAAGAATGATTATCTTTGCGGCATTAAATTAAATTTGTGGCAGTGAAGAAACGTTTTTTATTTTTCCTGTACGATTATCTCTATTGGATAATCTTCTTTTTCGTTGTGCGATTGTGTTTTATGTTATACAATCACGGCTTGGCGTTTACGCTCACACTGCGAGAATGGGGTGGCGTGCTGTTGCATGGCTTGCACATGGATGCTTCCACGAGTGGCTATTTTGCACTTATCGTTGCGGTGATACTTGCTTTTACAAGTTTTTTGAACGGTAAGATTCTTGCCCGTATCCTGTCGGTTTATCACCTCATCCTGCTGCTCGTTTCTTCCGTCATTGTGATTGCCGACATGGAACTGTACCGTTACTGGGGCTTTCGATTGGACAGCACTCCGCTGTCTTACCTCAAAACACCCGGCGACGCGATGGCTTCGGTCACCCTTCCTTCGTTGTTGATGCTTTTAGCAATGACCGGCGGGTTGGTGCTGGCGTGCTATTACGTGTTCTGCAAATGGTTGCGTCCGATGGTAGCACAAAGCACTCGTGCCGGAGTTGTCGGTGTTCCTGCATTTCTGTTTCTCGGCGCTCTGATGATACTGCCTGTTCGCGGTAACTTGGGGATAGCGCCGATGAATATCAGTTTCGCCTATTTCCATCCGGACAAGATTTTCGCCAATCATTCTGCCATCAATGTGGTATGGAATGTGGGAAAATCGCTGTTGCTAAGTCAGGAGATAGACCGTTTCCATGTCATGGACGATGCCCAAGCTGAGGAACTGTTTGCCGCTTGCTACCCCAAACAGGAACATACTGAAGTGCTTTTAAACCAGCACCGTCCCAATGTGATACTGATGATTCTCGAAGGTTTCTCCGACCGGATGATTGAGCCTTTGGGCGGACTGCAAGGCATTACGCCTAATTTCAACCAACTGTGCAGAGAAGGAGTTGCTTTTTCCCGAATTTATTCCAACAGCGACCGCACTTACAAAGGTATTCTTGGCGTACTGAGCGGATATCCGGTTCACCCAACGGCTCAAACCATCGATTTCCCTGAAAAAATCAGAAGGC
>JAITTD010000296.1 GCA_031287245.1 Bacteroidales bacterium | reverse complement strand
TTTTGCTGGTTTTTGTCTGTTTGGTATATGTTGCTGTGGTGGTGAATCAGTTCAGCAAGGTGAAATATGATGATCAGAAACGGGTTATTATCACGAACAAGGCTTCGCCCCACGATTTGACGGCTGAATTTCTGCTTCGCAACGTATCCGAACGCATCATAGCCGATACAACGCTTGTGGACGTCATGACCAGCAAGGGGCAGAATGAAGTGCTGGAATATATCCGGCGCAATTATTTCTCCGGGTCGTACTGGAATACTTACGAGAGCTATCAGTGTGTGGTGTGCAGTGACAGCACTTCACTGGAATTGGCTAACGGGCAGAGAGTACCCAATTGTGTCGCTTTTTTCAAGCAAATGATTGAAGAAAGCGGCACCCAGTTGTCGCAGTCGCAATTTTACTATATTAACCGCAAGCAGACAGACTTGTTAGGCTCTTATTTGGGCTGGTTCAGGATGGAAGCGGAAAGGAACGCTCCGTTGTATCTGTTCATTGAATTTTGGACAAGAGGGGCGTCTGATGATATCGGATATCCGGAATTGCTGCTTGACAGCCAAACCAGTCAGGGAAACAATCTGAATGGCTACTCTTTTGCAAAATACCACAAAAACCGGCGTATCAGTCAATCGGGCACCTTCAATTACAGTTTGAGCGGAGATATGTTCCAGCCTGCACCCGGTCAGCCGGATGATTATCATACCGTTATTTCGGATGAAATGGAGCACTTAGTCTATTGTCCGGATCCATCCAATATGATTGTACTCAGTTCGCATCACCCGAATTTTATGAGTTTGGCGGTCAATTTCTCCTACAGTTTCATTCTGGCTTTTCTGCTGGTTTCCATTATTGTTCTGTTTTTTCTGCCTGTGCGCACTACTTTCCAATGGAACCTGAGGAACAAAATTCAAATTTCGATGATTGTCACCATCATTGTATCTTTTGCTGTGATAGGCGCTTACACGTTTATTCATATCAACAGTCAGTACGAAAACAAGCACAATAGCATCATCAGCGAAAAGATGCAGTCGGTGTATAAGGAACTGCAAAATGCACTGCAACTGCAAAATAACACCGATGCGCAATGGAAAAACGACACCGACGAATTGACGGAATGGCTTTTACTGTTTCGGGGAATGTTTTCCACTGATATTAATTTGTATGATGTGAACGGTCGTTTGCTTGCCACCTCTGTGCCGGATGTGTTTGAAAGAGGGCTTGTCAGTTGGCAAATCAACCCCGAGGCTTATATTAAACTGAGATACGGGCAAAACGCATCTATTATAGAGCATGAAAACATTGGCTCTCTGGAATACATATCAGCCTACGAACCGGTGGTGGACAACAACAACAATGTGGTGGCGATTCTAAACCTGCCTTATTTCACGCAGCGGGATGAGTTGAGTGCAGAAATATCCAATTTGGTAGTGGCTATCATCAATTTCTACATGATCATCATCTTCATTACGGTCATCATCTCTGTGGTGATTGGCAATCAGATTACGTATCCCTTGAATCTTTTGCAGGAAAAATTCAAAAATATCAAACTGGGAGAAAAAAACGAGCCGATACGCTACATCAAAAACGATGAAATCGGGCATTTGGTGAAAGAATACAACCGAGCGATTGACGAATTGGCAAAAAACGCCACCCGTTTGGCAAGATCGGAACGCGAATCCGCTTGGCAGGACATGGCAAAGCAGATAGCCCACGAAATCAACAACCCGCTGACGCCCATGAAACTCAGCATCCAGCATCTCAAACGGGCATGGGACAATCAATCGGAGCGTTTTGCCGAGTACATGGAGAAAATTTCCCATTCCCTGATTGAACAGATTGACACCCTGTCGGCAATTGCAACGGAATTTTCCAATTTCGCCAAAATGCCCACAGTTCACAACCAACCGATAGATATTATCACCAGCATCAACGATGTAGTGCCGCTTTTTGCCACCGGCGAAAACAAACGCGCCTTCCCAACTTATTTTCACGATTTGGACAAGGCGATGGTCTTTGCAGACAAGGAACAGATGTCGCGGGTATTCATCAATCTCTTCAAAAACGCCTTGCAGGCAATGCCCAAAAATCGCAAGCCGCATATACAGACGGATGTGATGAAACTGCGGAACCTGATTTATATCCATTTAAAAGACAATGGATCGGGAATACCCGAAGAAATGCAGGAAAACATTTTTCAACCGAATTTCACCACCAAATCAAGCGGCATGGGCGTAGGATTGAATATGGTGCGCAACATTATCGAAAACATTGGCGGAACCATCACTTTCAATACCAAACAGGGCGAAGGTACCACCTTTTTCATCTGTTTGCCGGCATTAGAAGAAGACACTGAGAATGATGACACTAAAAATACAAATTAAATATGATTTTTCAAAAAGGAGATAAAGTAAAATTTCTCAACGATGTAGGCGGGGGAACAGTCACACAGGTTGAAGACAAAACCGTATTGGTGCAAAACGATGACGGCTTTGAAATCCCCGTTCATGCCTCGCAATTGCTGAAGACAGAAGCCGCGCAAGCCGAAGCAACGCCATTTCAAACCATCCAACAGACTGACCCTGAACCTGTCGAAGACTCGGATTGTATTGATTTGTCATCCGCTGAAAACAACGACAATGGCGGAGTTACAGTGAATGTGTGGGTGGCATTCACTGCCAGCAAGAAAAAAACGGGAGAGACGGTTTACGATCTTTACCTGATCAACGATTGCAGTTATCAATTCATGTATGTGGCAGCGATGGTGAAGGAAGGCGCCTTTCGGGGCATTCAGGCAGGACGCCTCGAAGAGGAAAACATCATCCATCTGACAAGCATTTCCGGCATTGATTTGAAAAACATCAGCCGGTTCGATTTTCAAATCCTGTTTTTCAAAGCAGGTGGCTTTTTGCCGCAAGACCCCGTTCAATACCAATTGAATGTGGACGAATTTTACTTGACCGACCCGATGAATTATCAACCGAATGAGTTTTTGAACGAAAAGGCTTTGCTGATCAACGTCACGCAGGAAGCCCTTTGGGATGAGATGGAACGCAATGCAGAAAAATCGGGCATCAAGTTTGAACGGCAGAAAAAACAGATAGACCGCCCGGCGCCGCCTGTTCCCAAACCGAAAGAACCCGACCGCCCGGATGAAATAGACCTCCATATTGAGCAATTGGCAGATAATTACAAGCATCTGACGCCGGTGGAAATGCTGGAAATGCAGATGAGCCGTTTCAAAATAGCGCTGGACGGCGCCATTCGCGACAAGCAGAAATCCATTGTCTTCATTCACGGCGTGGGCAACGGGCGCTTGCGAATGGAAATTCAGCGGGCTTTGAAGAAGGATTACCCGAAATTGCGCAGTCAGGACGCCTCTTTTAAAGAGTATGGCTACGGTGCAACATTGGTATTTTGCAGATAACGGAGATAT
>JAITTD010000247.1 GCA_031287245.1 Bacteroidales bacterium | reverse complement strand
GCTATGATGCCCGAAGGGCTTGATTTTCATAACCGCAGGCGAGCGAAGCGTTGCCTGCGGTAGGGCGAACACACGAACACTACTGCCTGAAAGGCAGCACTAAAAGGCTAGCAATTCATGTTCTGCCTTTCAGGCAGGGGGACCGGCGGAGGCTTCTGCCGCAGGTCGATGACCTGCGGTTATGAAAATCCCGCCCATTCGGGCGAAAAGCAAATTCCCTCAGCAAGGATGCCGGGCATGCCCTTTGTCAGTAGCACCTCAAAAAAAGATTTAGCCATTCATCATTCATCATTCATCATTCATCATTATTAATTTGTATCTTCGCACCGTAAAATTTATGTCATGGTGACCTTTTTTCATTCTCTCAATTGGTGGTGGTACTCGCTTTCAGTGATCATCGTTTTCGGTATCGGCGCTTTGTGGTATTCCGTGTTTTTCCCCAAAATGTGGGCACGGGTGTTCAAAATACAGATGGGACAGGTAACAGTAGCCGGTTTTGCCCGTACCATGGGGATACAATTGGCATCTACTGCTGTATTTGGAATTATTTTGTTCGTACTTACCTTGTTGGACAAGGATTTAGCCACGCTTGTGCTTATCGGGTTGGCGGCGTGGCAGGCAGGCACATTGAATTTTAAATTTTCCCGCATGAAAGATTTGGGGCAAGCCATCGTGATAGAGGTGGGGTATCTGTTGGTTGCCGGTCATGTTTTCATCTTATTCGGCTTGTTGTGAACTCGGGAAAATTAACGATATACAGCGCTTCCGCCGGTTCGGGCAAGACCTACAACATCAGCAAGGAGTACATCAAACTGCTGCTCACCGAACGCGACTGCCACCGGCGTATTCTTGCCGTCACTTTCACCAATAAGGCTACGGAGGAAATGAAAATGCGCATCATCAAAGACCTTCACGAAATCAGCATCGGCAAAAACGCCGATTTTCTGAAAACCCTTTCGCAGGAAACCAAAAAAACGGAACAGTACATTATTAATCGATCGAAAGAATGTTTGGCCGCCTTGTTGCACGACTATTCGCATTTCTCTATCCTCACGATTGACAGTTTCTTCCAAAGGGTTATCCGTGCTTTTGCGCATGAAATGGGACTTCCGGCTGCCTACGACGTGGAACTCGACCAAAAATCCGTCTTGGATGAAGCCATTGACATCATGGTGGATCGTCTGGACGAAAATAATTTTTTACGGAAATGGTTGGTGGAATGGGCTGAACACAAGATTGAAAACGGAAAAACATGGAATTTCAAATTTGACATTCATAAATTAGGCAATGAACTTTTTGCCGAAGAGTTGAAGCAACTGGACGAGGAGATGCTGCAAAAAATAACGGACAAGGAACGCATTGACCCTTTTCGGGAAAAATTGAAAAAGATGAAGGACGCTTACCTGAATCAACTTCAAGTATTTGGACAGGATGCAGAAGCCATTATGTACGATTTTGGGCTGTCGCTCAACGATTTTGCACAAAAGGGTAGGGGAGTGGGCGGCTATTTCAGAAATCTATCCGAACGAAGAGACATACCCCTTAAAAAATACGTGCTGGAAGCGTTCGAAGACGTAAACAAATGGTATGGCAAGACTTCCCCGAGGGCACATGACATCAGACGGGCATATCAGGCGGGATTAGGCGCCATTGCAGAGCAGGCTGTGGCATTTCAGGAACAAATGCGTATCAACATCGCCACAGTGAAACTGATTTCCAAGCAACTCAATGTGTTGGGAATATTGTCCGATTTGAAAAAGCATGTGCAGGAATATTCCCGCAACCGGAATCTGTTTCTGATTTCCGAAGCAGGAGGTTTTCTCAGGGCTATCATTGACAAGTCCGATGCTCCTTTTATCTACGAAAGAGTGGGCAATTTCTATCAACATTTCATGATAGATGAATTTCAGGATACTTCGGCTATACAGTGGGGCAATTTCTATCCACTCATCACCAACAGCCTGTCGTCCGGCAATGCCAACTGGGTGGTGGGCGATGTGAAGCAATCTATCTACCGCTGGCGAAACACCGATTGGAAAATTCTGTCGGAGCAGGTGGAACGCGACGTCAGCACTACGCTGGGGCGTGAAATCATCAACAAACAACCGCTTTCCGACAACTGGCGAAGTTCGCCGGAGGTGATATGCTTCAACAATGCCTTCTTTCGCGATGCGATGAACCATCTGTGCCTCGCTTTTGAAAGCGATGAAACAGCAAAAAATGCCGGCGCGGTGGTAAACCGTTTAATTGCCGATGCTCGAAAGGCGTATGACGATTGTTACCAGTATTTGCCGGAAAAAAGGAAGACCACCACAAAAGCAAATGTGCAACTTCGGTTATTTCAGGACGAAAAAGACACCACAACGACCGCCACAAAAGGATATGTGCAACTTCGGATGTTTCAGGACAAAAAAGACGCAGCAACGTGGAAAGAACAGGTTTTGGAACAACTGCCATCCTGCATCGAGCAATTGCAGGACAAGGGATACCCGTTGCGAGATATTGCCATTCTGGTGCGTTCCAACGCAGATGCACAAACTGTCGCATCTTCGCTGATGCGCTACAGTCAGGAGCACCCAAACAGCAAGTATTGCTATGATGTGCTGTCCAACGAATCGCTGTTGATCCGCCATTCCTCATCCGTCCGCTGGCTGATAGCCGCCATGACCTTTATTGTCAACCCTGCCGACAGGCTGAACAATGCTGTGCTGCAATACGAATACCAAAATTACCTGCAAAGCAGCGGGCTGGCGTTCGATCTGACCTCCCAACCGGATGCGATGTTGCAGCAATGGCGCAGTTTACCCGTTTATGAACTTGCGGAAAAACTCTTGCAGGACAACGGGCTGTATGCCGACGCCTCACAAGTTCCTTTTTTGCAGGCTTTCAAGGATATTCTGCTGCAATATTCGCGCCGTGAAGCGACCGACGTCAATTCTTTTCTCGAATGGTGGAAATTGCACGCAGATAAACAGTTTCTCACCATGCCCGACGGGCAGAATGCCATGCGGCTGATCACCATTCATAAATCCAAAGGTTTGGAGTTTGAAGCCGTTCTGATTCCTTTTTGCGACTGGGAACTGGCAAAGGACGGAAAAATCCTGTGGTGTTCTCCTTCCGGCTGTTTTTTGGATGCTGATGCCGACAAAGTCATTGAATTGCTGCCTTTAAAATTTGAAACGGAGTTGGGCAATACCATTTTTGCCAAAGATTACTTGCAGGAAAAGATGATGTCGTACATTGACAACCTCAACCTGCTGTATGTAGCCTTCACGCGGGCGAAAAAATCCCTGTTCGTCTTCACCGGGCTGCCTGCGGAGGGGAGTGAACATATCCATAAAGACCTCTTTACGATGGTGAGCGATTTGTTGCGCCGAATTTTTGATGCCCCCTTTGCGCCAAAGCCTGATGGCAAGGACTACATCTCACTGGCAGACCATTGGCAGGCTGACAGCCGGACATTGAAAATCGGGGAGTTCCTGCCTTTCCAATCTACGCGGCAACCGGCGGAATCATCCGTGTTTTTGCCTGCGTTCACCAAGCGTACATGGGAATATGTGCCGCATATCGTTCGCAACAGCAACTATTTTGCCGATGGAAATGCCACCACACCAATGGACAGAGGCAAATTGCTGCACGATATTTTCCGACACATCATCACCACCGATGATTTGAGCCGAACGTTGAACGAAATGATCAGCGACGGCAAGTTGTCCGAGCAGGAAAAGACGCATTTGACAGAAATGGTGCAGAACATGGTCGGCAGTTCGCCTGACGTGAGCCGCTGGTTTTCCAAAGAGGTGAAAGTGAAAACGGAAGTTGACATATTGGTGCCCGATGGCGACAATGTCCGTCCCGACCGTGTTGTTTTTGACGGCAATCAGGTGCAGGTGATTGACTACAAGTTCGGAAACACAGAAAAAACGGAATACCACCGGCAGGTGCACCGGTATATGGAGCAACTCAACCGCATGGGCTACGCCGACGTCAAGGGTTTTCTGTGGTATGTCAATCTGAATAAAGTCATTGCCGTATGATTGTGAACACACGGGCTATTGTGTTAAACCATGTTCGCTACGGAGAGAGCAGTTTAGTCGTGCATCTCTACACGGAGCAACTCGGCAGGCAGGCAGTTTTTGTGAAAGGCGCTTTTGGCAAAAAATCGCAATTGAAAGCATCCCTGTTTCAGCCGTTGTACCTGATTGAAACGAGCATACACCATTGGGACAAGCGGCAAATGCAGCGTATTTCAAATATCCGTGTGCTGCAACCGTTTCACGACATACTCATGCACCCGATTAAAAGCAGTATAGCCTTGTTCATCGCAGAAGCGCTCACCAAAACGATTCGGGAAGAGGATGCCAACAAAGAACTCTTTGCTTTTTTATCCCATTCTTTGCAGACACTCAACCTGATGAAGAAAGGAACCGCCAATTTTCACCTTATTTTTCTGATACATCTGACCCGTTATCTCGGATTTTACCCCAACCTGCAAGAATTTTCAGCCGATATGCCCGACTTCGTCACCCACTTGATGACCCTTTCGTTTGAACATATTGAAACACTGGAAATCAGCCATTCACAACGCAACCAAATGATGGACTATATCTTGTCCTACTATGCCCTTCACGTGGACAATTTCGGAAAAATGAAATCTTTTATGGTTTTACAGCAGGTCTTTAAACCGGTTTAAAGTTTAAGGTTTAAGGTTTAAAGT
>JAITTD010000173.1 GCA_031287245.1 Bacteroidales bacterium | reverse complement strand
TTTTTCACTGACAAAGGGCACTTCGGGCTGGAGTTTAAAGTTTCGGGTTTTGAGTTTAAGGTTTAAAGTTTTGAGTTCGAAACTCGAAACTCGAAACATTCTCTTTTCGCCCGAATGGGCGGGATTTTCATCACCGCAGGTCATCGACCTGCGGCAGAAGCCCCCCGCCGGTCCCTGCCTGAAAGGCAGAACATGAATTGGTAGCTTTTTAGTGCTGGGATTTTTTAGTTCGTAATTTTTAATTCGTAATTCCCCGAAGCCTTGAAAATTAAAAATGGAGGATGGAGGATACAAAAATCCCCAATCCTCCATTTCGCATCTGTAGTAGGAAGGTGTTTCGTTTTGTGAAAAATCATCGAACGGCACATACTCGAGATTTGTACCTGTCCGATGAATAAATAATCTCGCGATTATTTTATAAATTTATTCTTTTTTTGATTTTTACCGTAAATTTTATTAATTTTGTAGCGCAAAGGTACTATGAATACTTTTTGCACACAAGAAGGCACAGAAAAGTAAGATACTTACCCCAACGTGAGTATTATTGATTATCAAAAAGAAAAAAAATGATGACTACAGAAAAAAAATCTCCGATACGAGAAATTTTGAACCGTTTTGGCGATAAATGGTCTGTTTTGGTGTTGTTCAGTTTGGACAAAAGCGGCGTTGTTCGGTACAATGAATTACAACGCAACATTCCCGGTATTTCGCAAAAGATGCTGACCGAAACACTGCGCAAATTGGAGACGGATAAGTTGATTGCAAGAACAGTGTATCCCGAAGTACCGCCACGCGTGGAATACCAACTTGCCGAAGCGGGAAAATCCCTATTACCGCATATTCAAGACTTGTTCGATTGGGCTGTGAGACATAATATTACCTGTGATTCATTGTGATACGATGGTGATACGTTGTGATTCGATGGTATTCGTAATTCGTAATTGATTTTTATTATTTCAAAAGAAAATGCTTACTTTGCACGATGAAAGAAGAGGTCAGAAAAGAAATTTGCTTTCGTTGGAAGAATAGCCTGCAAGAAAATCTGGGCATGGAGGTCATTTCTGCTTCCGAAAACCGAGTGGAAATCACCATGCCGGTGGATGCGCGTACACGGCAGGGGGCGGGTATATTGCACGGCGGGGCGTCGTTGGCGCTGGCGGAAACGGTTGCCGGTGTCGGCTCGTTGATCGCTTGCCAACCGGATGAAACCATTGTAGGGACGCAGGTGAGCGGAAACCACGTAGCGCCCGCACCGGACGGCGACATTGTGCGAGCCGTAGGTACCATCATCCACCACGGAAAAACTATGCACGTGTGGAATGTGGACATTTTCCGAACCGACGGACGGGTGGTATCCACTGCGCGAGTGGTCAATAATGTGCTGAAAAAGAAATGATAGATACGCTTATCCGACAGGGCGATATTTTTGCTGCTTACCGCATTCCCGGCGAAGAGACGGCGCATATCCTGAAGCAAAACGACCCATCGCCGTTCATTTTGCAAGACATCAGCCAATTAAACGGGCAGCAGGGATATGTGATGGCGCCTTACCACATCACCAACGAACATCCTTTGGTCATGATTCGCCCTGACAGGGAAGCGCTTCTGCCCATTCCCGAATCTGCCGCCAACGAGACGTCCCACCATCCCGAATATCAGCAATCGAAGACAGAATACGAGAGCCGTTTCTCGGTTTTCAAAAAAGCCTTGCAGGAAAAGCGTTTGGATAAATTAGTGCTTTCGCGACAGATATGCGTGAACAGAAACCCCGAATTTTCGCCCGACCAGGCGTTTTTTACCGCTTGTCGGCGATATCGATACTCGTATGTATATCTTTGCCACACCCCCGTCACGGGAACGTGGTTGGGCAGTACGCCTGAAATTCTGCTGTCGGGAAGTGGCAATCAATGGCGCACTGTGGCGCTTGCCGGAACCCAACCCTTGTGCAACGGCGAACTGCCTGCCAAATGGGACAATAAAAACAAGGAAGAGCAACATTTAGTGGCGATGTATGTCAAACAACAACTGACAGCCCACGGCATCCTGTTTTCGGAAGAAGCGCCTCACGCAGTCAGGGCGGGAGAACTGTCCCATTTGCGGAGTGATTTCCATTTCTCGCTGTCCGCAGTGAGCCATCTCGGCGACCTGCTGAAACGCTTGCATCCTACGCCTGCCGTATGCGGCTTGCCCAAAGAGGCTGCCTGTCAGTTCATCCTGAAAGAAGAAGGCTACGACCGCCGTTATTATTCAGGCTTTACAGGAAGGTTGCATCCCACAGGCAACACCGATTTGTACGTCAATCTGCGTTGTATGCACATCGGACAGCAATTGCTGAGCCTGTATGCCGGAGGCGGTTTGCTGCCCTCCTCCTCCCTCAACGAGGAATGGAAGGAAACGGAAGACAAGTTACAGACCATGCTAAAACTCATCGGATGATGTATTCCAATAAGAAAAATGTATTGCAATTAGTGGCTTTGCTGCAAACGTTCGGCGTCAGGCACATCGTGTTGTCGTCGGGCGCACGGAATGTACCGCTTGCCCACACTTTCGCCGCACATCCCTTTTTCATCTGCCATTCGGTGGTGGACGAGCGGAGCGCCGCTTTTTATGCGCTTGGCATCATAGATTCCACCGGCGAATCGGTGGCTATTTGCTGCACTTCGGGCACGGCGGTGCTCAATTATGCCTCTGCTGTTGCCGAAGCCTTTTACAGGCAGTTGCCCTTGGTGGTGATTACGGCAGACCGTCCTGAATCGTTGCTGGGACAAATGGACAATCAGGTGATCCCACAGCGCGGCGTGTTCGGGGCATTGGTGCGAAAATTCGTACAACTTCCCGAAATATCAACGCCCGATGATGAATGGTACTGCAATCGCCTCATCAATGAAGCTTTGCTGGAAAAAGACCATCACGGAAAGGGACCGGTTCATATCAACCTGCCCTTGTCGGAACCTTTGTTTGAATATTCGGAAACAGAATTACCCACAGTTCGCAAGATAAATCGCCACATAGAGGCTTCCTCATGCGCCAAACGCTTACCAACATTTGCCAAACGGATGATTATTGCAGGGCAACTGCCGCCGAACAACGGATTGAAGGAGACGCTGGAAACCATGGCGGAAAAATACGGTTGCGTAGTGCTGACGGAACACCCTTCCAACCTTCATTCACCGTGGTTTGTATGGAATTTCGACGCGCTGTTGGGCGCTCTGACCTGCGAAGAACAGTCACAATATGCTCCCGACCTGCTGATAAGCGTGGGTGGACACGTTGTTTCCAAACGGGTAAAACAGTTTCTACGGGCACATCCGCCGAAGGAACATTGGTTGGTAAATGTCACGGGCGACGTCGCCGACCTGTACCGCCACCTGACGGACGTGATTGAAACCGGCGCATTGAACTTTCTGGAAACGCTCGTCCGCTCAGACACCGGCTTGGCTACGCCGTATAGCCCCTTTTCGTCACTTTGGAAGCACCAATCGGATGCCATTCCCGTTCCGCAGCCCGACTATTCCGATCTTGCTGCGGTGAAAGCGCTGATGGAGGCGCTGCCTGACGGTTGTGCGCTGCATCTGGCAAACAGTTCATCGGTACGTTTCGCTCAATTTTTTCCGCTGAAAGCGACTATTCATACGTTTTCCAACCGCGGAACAAGCGGCATCGACGGTTGCCTGTCCACCGCTGCCGGATATGCCGCGGCAAGCCACCGCCTCACCTTCCTGCTGACAGGAGATTTAGCCTTTTTCTACGATATGAATGGCTTGTGGAACCGGCAAATAACCGGCAATTTGCGGATACTGCTCAACAACAACGGCGGCGGCGAAATATTCTGCACCCTGCCCCACTTTGACCATTCCTGCCCCACGGCACAATACACTATGGCACGGCACAGTACCACAGCGCAAGCATGGGCAGAAGCCACCGGTTTCACCTACCTGAGGGCAAACAACGAGGAAGAATTGCAGCGCCGGATACCCATTCTGACCGGTACAGCAAGCGACAAACCTATTCTGCTGGAAGTTTTTACCCAGATGGAGGAAAATATGACATGGTTGGATTGATTTCGTTCCCCTTCCTTATTTTTGACCAATGGTGAAAACATATTGTCCGGCAGGCAAATGGTAGCCGTTCTCCTTCTTGGTAAGGTTTACCACGCCTTGGGCGCTGACTTCTGCCTTTTTTACCTGCATTTTGCTGGGGAGTGTCAGCGTGGCGGTGGCATTGGCAGGGACAGTCACTTGATAGATAACAGTACTGCCTTTCCGTTCCCAATTTGACTCAATCAATCCGCGGGGTGAGTCATAGGACACTTTGGAATAATTCAATCCGGCAACGAAGTTGGGTTGCAGCAGGATATTCTTGAATCCGGGCTTTTCGGGATCGGGATGAATACCACCCAGCGCTTTATAGAACCACTCACTGATTTCGCCGAACAGGACATGGTTGAGTGAGCCGGCATGATTGTTGACTGCGGCACTCGTCCAGTCTTCATAGAGCGTGGTAGCGCCGTTGACTATCCAATACCCCCACGAAGGAACAGTTTCCTGCGAAGCAACCCGATAGGCAATGTCGCCGTAATCATTTTCACTCAGGGCATTGAGAAGACTTTTACACCCCAATTCGCCCACGTCAAGATGATAATTGTTGGCTTTCACCATCTTAACCAGAGAGGACGCCACTTTTGCCTTCATGTCGTCGGGAACAACACCCCAAAACAGCGCCATGCTCAAACCTGTCTGGAATCCTTCGCGATAAATGCCCGTTTCCCTGTCCAAATATTTGTTGTTGATGGCATCTTTAATTTTGGCGGACAATGCGGCATATTTGTTCTCGTCCTTCTTGTTGCCGAGCAAACGGGCGGTTTTCGTCAGAATCTGCGCGTCCACGTAATAGTGGATGGAAGAAGTCAATTCCACCGATGCCCGGGATTTGTAGGGAACCCAGTCGCCCAGTCCCCATGAAGTAAGCCCGTCGGGACTGGAATCGGTGACATGGTCCACCAGGCGTTGAATGTGCTCATAACAGGCAATTAACAAGCGGCTGTCACCATAATACATATAGATATTCCAAGGAATGACAGCGATGGAACTTGTCCAGTCAATGCCGTTAGCCCATGTGTAGCCGTCGCCGCTGCTGGGAATCTTGGATGGGAAGATTCCGTTGGGCTGTTGCTCGTCGCGGTGGTCAGCCAGCCATTTTTCGTAAATGGTAATTCCGTCAAAATTGAACAACCCTGTCTCGCTGATGAGATAAGCGTCTCCCCAACCCATTTTTTCGCGATGCGGGCAATCAGTCGGGTAGCCTTGCAGATTGGACAAATAGGAATTGTTGGTTGCCCACCAAATCTTGTTGATGGTGGGGTTAGATGTTTCAATATGCCCTACAGGCGGCACATCCGTGTGCATAAACCATCCGGTGAGCGATTCTTCTGTAAGAGTGATCGGCTCGCTGGCAGTCACTTTCACGTATTGAAATCCTTTGTAGTTGAAGCGCGACATAAAGGATTCTTCGCCTTTGCCACTAAGGGTAAAAATATCGGTGCCAAAAGGGTCGGAATCATCTTCCGGGCGATGAAAACTTGCCAGATGTTCCATATTCGGCAAGCCGTCAGCCCCCAGCGTTTCGCCATGCAGCAGACGTAGTTCCGTTCCCGCTGCGCCCTGCACCCGCAATTCGCTGACGCCGGCGATGTTTCTTCCCAAGTCAAACAGGTAAGTCCGGTCATCTATCTTCTTCAACGTCTTGACGGGAATTTCCTCCGTATTGCGGATGGGATGAAACTGCTGCGAAAGAATACGCTGTGACGGTGCGGTGCGGACAAAGATGTCTTTCCACTGCGAATCGTCGAAACCGGCTTTGTTCCAGCCGGGCTGTTCCAGTCGGGCATCATAGTGTTCGCCGGTAAATATATTGTTGAACACGAGCGGGCTTAAAGAGGTTTTCCAACTTTGGTTGCTGGAAATGGTTTCCACCGTGCCGTCTTCGTAAGTAAGGCGTAAATCCATGCAAAAAGCGGGACGATCGCGCCAAGGCACCAAATGATAATACCATATATTAATAGACTGGTGGTTGTACCATCCGTTGCCAAGAAGCACGCCGATGGCATTTTTACCGTTTTGTAACTGTCGCGTCACATCATACACGACATATAGTGTACGGCGGTCGAATTTGGTAATGGCAGGGTCCAAACGATGGTCTCCTATCCGCTCACCATTGATATAAAGTTCATACAAACCGGCAACGGCGATGTAGGCGCGTGCAGACTTGATTTTCTTTGCCGCTGTAAATTCCTTGCGGAAATAGGGTGCAGGTTTTACGTTCTTGTCGTTGCCCAGCCCCGGCGAGTATCCGTCGCTAATCCACGTCCCTTTCCATTTGCCGAAAGCCATCATGCCCGTTTCAAAAAAAGAGACAACGGGGGCGGATTCTGCACCGTCCTTGTCCCAGATGCGGACACTCCAATAATATTTGGTAAACGATTCGAGCGGATTGCCTGAATAAACCGCCAACATATCGCAGGAAGCGGTTTCCCGTGTATCCCAAGCATAGCCATGTCCGGCGGCAACATCGGCAGAGTCGGTTCCTACCACCAAACGATAGGCAGTTTGCAGGGCACCGTAGCGGTCATCAACCAAAATCCACGACAGGCGCGGTGCCGGAACATCTATCCCCAAAGGACAAGTCAGGTATTCACAGCGGAGATTGCCCGGTTCAAAAGCGGCAAGCTGTGACAAAGATAAAAATGCCATTGACACAATGGAAATATATTTTTTGATTTTTAAAAACATAAAAAAGTAAGGATTATGAACATAAAAAGATTTGCAAAGGTAAATGAATTTTTTAAAAACACGGCTAAAAATAAATGACATTTTCAGAAAAATAATTCTTTCAGAAGTAGTATATTTCAAAATAAGTTGTACCTTTGCTGCCCGTATTCTTGCGTTAAGAATACGATATAATGTTGTATATTAAATAATTAAGTCAATATATTGTAAGTGGATACATTAAGCTACAAGACAGTATCGGCAAATAAAGCCACTGTCAATAAGGAATGGGTGGTTGTAGATGCCCAAAACGAAGTGGTTGGACGCTTGTGTGCGCGGATAGCCATTGTGCTCAGAGGCAAGCATAAACCCGACTATACGCCACATGTGGATTGTGGCGATAATGTGATTGTGATTAATGCGGAGAAAATCCGTTTCACAGGGAACAAGCAAGCTAAAAAAGAATACGTTCGCCATACCGGTTATCCGGGGGGGCAACGCTTTACTACCGCCGAAAATATGTTGCACAGAAAGCCGGTAGCAATAGTGGAAATAGCAGTGAAGGGAATGTTGCCCAAAAACAAGTTGGGCGCAGCACTTTTCCGCAACCTTCATGTTTATGCCGGCAACGAGCATCCTCATGAGTCACAACAACCCAAAGCAATCAACCTTAATATTATTAAATAATTCATGGACATCATCAACGCGATAGGAAGAAGAAAAGCAGCCGTAGCCCGTGTTTATCTGCGCGAAGGCAAAGGTACTGTTACCATAAATGATAAGGATCTGAAAGAATATTTCCCTTTGGAAACACTTCAATACATTGTTGAACAACCGTTTAACACACTGGAATTGATCGGTAAGTACGACGTCAAAGCCAATTTGAACGGCGGCGGCATCAAAGGGCAAGCAGAAGCATTGCGTTTAGCCATTTCACGAGCCTTCGTGAAATTGGACGCAACCAACAAGCCGAAACTGAAAGCCGAAGGCTTCATGACCCGTGACCCGCGCGAAGTGGAACGTAAAAAGCCCGGCAGACCGAAAGCTCGCAAACGCTTCCAGTTCAGCAAACGTTAATTTTTTGGGGAGGTTTAGTATCCAAATTCCTCAGACCGTACCATCAACGGTATGCTACTGCGGAGTTGCATCAAACAAGTTAATGTAAAAGGAAAGTAAACAAATTTAAAAAAAATAAAAATAGATGTCAAAAGTTAGTGTAGAACAGTTATTAGAAGCAGGTTGCCACTTTGGTCACCTGAAAAGAAAATGGAACCCGCACATGGCGCCATATATTTTCATGGAGCGCAACGGAATCCATATCATTGATTTGCAAAAAACGCAGGTAAAACTTGAAGAAGCCTCAATGGCGCTACGTCAAATAGCCAAATCGGGCAGAAAAG
>JAITTD010000168.1 GCA_031287245.1 Bacteroidales bacterium | reverse complement strand
CAAGCCATTGGTCTTTCGGTTTCCATTCTTTGGCGCGTCCTGTGTAGTCGCCCGCCCAACCGCCGAATGTGTTGCGCGAAAAACTTCCCCCCGCGTTGAAACCATTGGCATGTTTATAGGCTATACTGACGCTCTCGTTGTGTATGCCGTTGCCCGTTGCCGGATGATATTCGCGTCCGGCGCTTTCTTCCTGCACCCGCACGTTAATGCTTAGCGGATGTGCAGTAGAAACGTTTCTACTGATGAGGTTGATGACGCCTGCCAAAGCATCGGTGCCATAGACCACAGACATGGGACCTTCCACGATTTCTATGCGCTCAATGGTATGAATGTCAATCTGACTGAGGCTCTGTTTCGTGCCCCCGCGGTCAATCAGCGGAACGCCGTCCAACAGCACTTTCACATTCTGCCCCGACATACCCATCATCTGTACGTCCGTTTCGCCCAGCGCCATATCGTTAGAAAAGCGAAAGCCCAACTCGGTGTTCAGCGCCGCCAACACTCCGTTTGCGCCCCGCTGCCGGATGACATCCCGCGTGACAGTTCGCACCTGAAAAACGGAGTTTTTGAGCGACTGCGGCTCATACTGTCCGGTAACTACCACCTCGCTGATGGCGTAGGTTTTGGCGATACTGTCGGTCGGCTGCACATTGTCCGACACGGTCTGCGCCTGCACGTCGAGAGCCGACCAACCCAGCAGGGCAAAGGAAAACAGGATTCTGTTCATGAAAAAATGATTTACAATTTGACGGTGCAAAGTAACGCCGGACGAAAAGAGTGCACAATTCCTATTTGTTGGTAATTTTTGACAGCCAAAATCGCTAAAAGTGGCTATTTATGCTACTTTTTTCATAAAAATACACCTGAAAATCAGCATATTAAACCGAAACCTGAAACCCGAAACCTGAAACCTCTACGAGGTTTTGGAGGATGCCTGTATCATTTTCTATTGATATGTATCCCCCTAACGGGGAATGTTCGCTTGTCCGTAGGACATTCATATCAATAGAAATAAATCTCAATATTGTAAGCCCCAACGGGGCGCAATCGTTGGTTCGCCTGTGATAACGCCATGTAGAGACGGTGCGCGCACCGTCTCTACGTTCTCGAACACTGCGACAATTTGAAATGCACCCAAAACTAACCATTGCAACGTTTGCATTTTAGCCGTACCTTTGCAAAAATTTTTTGAAGTATCATGTATCAGATCGAATTGCTTATCGGAACAGACAGCAAACTGTCGGAGTTAATTCTCAAATATCCCGACATTCTTGGTGCGCTGCCCCATTTGAATATCAGGCTGGGGTTTGGGGAGGCTACCATTCGCGAAATAGCGGAACGTTACCGGCTCCACCTTGAAGCGTTGACGGCAATTGTTGCTACTTACTGCAATCAGTTGCCATCAGAAAAAATCATTCCCAAAGAAGCATTGAGTGATTTGCTCGCGTTTCAACAAAATTCGCACAATGGATTCAACCAAAAGCAAATACCGGAACTCAAATTGCTCATCGCCTCGTTTGCCAACGAGGTTTCCGAAAAACAGGGCAAGATGCTGATTTCGTTTTTCGACGGGTACATACGCGAAGTGCACGAACATTTTCGATATGAGGAAGAAACAGTGTTTCCCTACATAGGTGCCATACTCGAAAATCGCCGCACCAAAGGCTTTGCCATACACAAGTTTGAAAAAAACCATACAGATATCGGGCAAAAACTGTATGACCTGAAAAATATCCTCATCAAATATATGCCCGAAGAAGCGGATACCCGTTTTCGCCGATGCATACTTTATCATCTGTTTGCTTTCGAGAAACAGTTGGCTTATCACAATCGTCTGGAAAATGATGTGTTGACTCCATCGGTGCGCAACATTGAAAAAAAAGCACATCATGTTTAAATTCATCGCCATTATCGACAAGTCGCACATTATCAGGGAAGGGCTTGCTGCATTGTTGCGCAACAACAACTTGTGCCAGAGGATAGGCAGTTTGGAACATCCCGATGAGTGGCTACCCGCCTTCAAAGATGCCGAACCGGATTTGGTAATTACCAACCCCGGTTTGTGGCAGAAAAGCGACAGCAAGCGGTGGGGACACAGCAGCGAAAAGTCCATCGTGGGGCTGATTTACCAATATTGCGACAGGGAAATGCTGGCACAATTTGACGAAACCATCTATATTACCGACTCGGACGAAACCATTGTGAACAAACTGCGCCACCTGCAAAAGCATAACAAACCACCCGCCACGCAAAGCCTGAGCGCCCGGGAAAAAGACGTTCTGAAACTGTTATTACAAGGGCTGTCCAACAAGGAAGTGGCAACAAAACTCGTCATCAGCGTACATACGGCAATTGCCCACCGCAAAAACATTATCGAAAAAACGGGTATCCGCTCATTGCCGGGTTTAGCCGTCTATGCCATACTGAATAATATCAGCGATATGGAAAATATTGGGGGACAGTAGATTAAACGCCGTTGCCAAACTTGTGCCAAAAAACATGCGAAAAAATGAAAAAAATGAAAGTTTTTTTGCGAATATAACGAAAAATGTTTATCTTTGCAAGATAATTAAAGAAGGGAAAATATGCTAAGGATCAGAAAAACAGATAATTCAGGTTGGCGCGGCAGTGCCGCAGGTACATATAATATCCCAAATGGGACTTATTGAAGGGGGCAATTATGCGGAATTTTGTTGAATTTAAGGACAATAATAATAAAGAATATCGGTTGGAATATGATCAAAGCCGCATTTATACCAAAAACGAGCAGGACTCTATTCAGTTTATTCAAC
>JAITTD010000159.1 GCA_031287245.1 Bacteroidales bacterium | reverse complement strand
AAATCGCCACACAATCGTCCAAAACGAAGATAACGCTGCAAAACTCGCCCGACAATATCGTCAAGCCCGGCTATTACTCGCACTACACGCTGGCGTACTACAAGGACGGCGATTTTCAGACCTTGAACTACGAGAACAATGCGGCGGCAAAGAATTTCCCCTACACATTGGATGTAGATGCGGGCTACTATCGGCTAATGGCGGGCAGCCGCGCCAATGACGGCTCGGTAACGGTGCATACCGAATATTTTGTTCTCAAGGAAAACGAGCCACAGACGCACGTAGTGAAGATGCCCGAAGTAGAAGGCAAATTGTTTGTCAAAGGCATTGTAGATATGAACACCATAGTGGTGCGGCGCGACGGCGCAAAGGCAACGCTGAAGGAAATATCGGGCGGCAAGGGCTTGATGCTGTGCTTTGTGGATTTGGGCAAAGAACCATCCAAGCACATTTTGCAGGATTTGAGTGCAGTGCAGAGGGATTTGGAGGCCTGGGGCGGCGGCGTATTGTTTATGATTCCCGATGACAAAGACATCGCCTTTGACCCATCAGCGTTCGCGGGACTGCCGCAGCAGACGGCGTGGAGCGTAGATGCGGGACGCACATTGCTGCGAGCCGCCACTGACGCACTGCAAACGGATTTTCAAGACAACTTTCCGCTCGTCATCTACCTGTCGCGCAACGGCGGCATCCTCTACTCCACAGAGGGCTACAGAATTGGCACAGGCGAGGCGGTACTGAAGGTTATCAGGCAAGAGACAATTCATAATTGATAATTCATAATTATTCATTATTAAAACTATGAATGTAAAAAAAGAGTTAAACGCAATAAGCATTTTTTTGATGCTTGGCGTGAGTTGTTGCCTGTCGGCTTGTTCGCCGTCGAACACAATTGAAGTCCCGATTTCAATACGGAGCGGAAGCGGCCCGTTTCATTCGAGGGTAAGCGGCATTGCGCCTGATTTGGAAGACGAAAATAATCCCTGGCGAAAAACCTACCTGCAAGTTTCCGGAATTCCTGCCGAATGGACGGAAGCGAAAAAAGGAGACATCACTACAGATATGTATCAGTCCGTTTATCAAAACTATGTGCTGGGAAATATTTCTCAGCAATGGTATGATGAATTGCAGCAATCGTGGAATTGGACGCCCGACACAATCAACCTGTCGAAGAAGCCGTTGAAGTGTAAGATTGCCTTTGCTTACGGAAAAGATTTGACGGGAACAGTGAAAATGGTCGTGGATGTCAAAAATAACCTTGATTTCAGCGACGACTCGATATTTACGCCATTAGAAATTAATTTGGATAATAATTCTGCCACTATGGATTCGGTAAAGGCAAAACATTCGATTACGGTAAAATATGAACGATTGTCCGGAAATCAAATCATAGAGGAAGAAACATCGCTCTTTATCGCTCATCTTCCCGCCCACAATATATGGGTATCCGATTTCTCGCAATATGCAATAGCCGAATTTGACGGTAACGAATTTGCCATAGAACCTTCTGCCGGCAGCATAGACTACACTAAAACAAAAATCATTCAACTGAATGACAGTTTGAAAAACGGTAAAAAGGCGATTAAGGATGACCTGATTTCAGAAAATGAATACCTCGCCGTCAACGATAAAATCTATATCTATAAAGGCGTGAACCGGAATAAGGGTGTGATGACACTGGAAAAAGTAAAAGATGCAAGCCGACTGTATTCTTCCCAAAAAGGGTTTAAAGCCATTCCGTTTGAAGGAACAGACTTCAAAACAAAAGAAAAAATATCGCTGGAAAGTTGCAGGGGAAAGTATGTGCTGTTAGATTTTTGGGCAGTGTGGTGTGGTCCTTGCCTTCAAGAGATGCCGAACCTGAAAACTCTGTATGAAAACACGGACAGGTCTAAAATTGAGTTTCTGGGCATTGTGGGCGACAGTCCGGCAGAAGGTCTGGAAAAAATGATTGAGCGTTTTGGTATTACCTGGCAACAGATTCTTTCGGATGACGCAAACCCAATCGTCAAAAAATACGGAGTAACCGGCTATCCTACAACTTTGCTGATTGACCCGGAGGGGATTATCATCGCAAAGGATTTGCGCGGGAAAGCGCTGGAAGATAGAATAAATGAATTGATTGCGGATTAACGGGTCAAATATGCACAACAAAAAATGCAATTTTATATAAAATAGAAGTAACAGCAATAATGTTGTAAAAATGTTAAATGAATGTCGGATGTATCACCTATAAAGCAGGCACTTGCCAAATTCCCCTCCAAATGAGGGGAATTGCACTCGAACATTATCCATTGGGCAAAACATCCGATAGTGATAAACGTTATATTCTATCTATGGTTAATACTCTCATAATTTAAAAATATGAAAAGAACACGAATTTTTATTATTGGTGCTGCGGGTTTGCTGCTTTTTGGATGCGGCAATAAGCGGCAGAGTGGTCAAACGTTGCCTGTGATTGTGCCGGAGGCTGCCGTTGTCAAGGAAGCAGTGCCGGAAGAGGAAGGGGAAGGCTTCACGCTGACTGTTTCCTGCGAGGA
>JAITTD010000063.1 GCA_031287245.1 Bacteroidales bacterium | reverse complement strand
ACCCGATGTAGGAAACAACCAGCACCGATTCCGCATTGGGCGCCGTAATGGTATAGTTACCATTGGCGTCCGTCACCACCCCTGTAGTGGTACCTTGAATCACCACATTGACGCCGGGCATCGTTCCGCCGTTGGCGTCGTTCACAGTACCGGTCACCGTAATGCTCTGCTGCGCAGACAGCGACAGCGCACCGATACACACAACGCATACGGATAGCAACAGCGTCCGCAATGCGTTACAATTCATTGATATTACTTTTTTGTTCATATAGACATTATAATTTAAGGTTTAAATTTAACTTGGTTTTGCTTAGGACGTTTCTTTGTGCTCTTTGTGAAACCTTTTGTGTCCTTTGTGGTAAACAAGAAAATCACAAAGATTACAAGCATCCCTTCATTTGGCTTCATGAACCTTGTTCACTCATGCCGTGGTTTTTTGATTTTTTATTTATCCATAGGCAGGGAATTTATTTATTAAGTTATATATGGTTATACAGTTGTTATGAATAGTTATACGGTTGTTGAACAAACGAACAATTTGTAACAACGTATAACTACCTGTAACAATTTGTAACAGTTTTTTTGTTGCGATAGATGAATTTCGGAAAAAGAATTGTATATTACGCGCGGGCGTACATGACGTAAGATGTGTGTGTGTGTGTGCAAAAATCGTGCCAAACTTCGCTAATCCCTAATTTTATTGGGGATTCAGGATAATTATTTATGAACATTTTTTGCATCATCACAGTCACTTTGTTGAATGAATTTTATCTCATTTGGTCTTTTAAAAGAGGTGCAAATATAAGTTATTTTTTTAACACAACAAATATTTTTGTTTTTTTATGCTTTTTTAACAAATCAAACCCGAAACCTAAAACAAAGGCTAAAAGTCTATGATTATGGGGCAGTAACTTCATCGTTGAATACCAAGGTACCATTTCCGTTGAACATTTTCCATTCCGAAAAATCCTGTTTAGCCCACATACCGTTGCGCCCGGTAGTGGTAGTACCTGTTTCCGATGTGTATTTAGTGACTTTGGTGGAATAGACAATGCCTTTCGCCTCATCCCAAAACATTTGTTCGCTTTCCAATGATTCGCCATTCGAACGGGTGATGACCACATTGTTTCGGGCTTCCCAAAGTTTCTTGGTATTATCGTGCAAAGCCCAGTTGGCACGTATTTCTGCGTTTAAAGTTCCGTTTTTTTCGTACATCCACACGTGCAAACCGTTCGGAAAACTGTCCCGCGGGTTTTTTTCGCCTGTAAATTGTTTTATCAGAGGCGTTTCAAGATGCATTTGCAAAATGGCAGAATCGGAATAATCCATCTTGACCTGAAATGCCGTCAAATCAGGCTCTTCGTCCGGATTGACAATTCTTTGGATGACCTGCATATCATTGGAACAGGCAACCATTCCTGCAAAGAGGCAAAGCAGCAGAAAAAGTTTACCAGCGAGCTTTTGTCGTTTCATTTACCCAACATTCAACAGAAACAGAGGTGCCATCAGTGATATTCCGGAAGAAGGCTTCCTCTTTTTTGGGAAAATACTGGGTATATGATTTGATAGAGCCATTGACGCGCTCTGCATACTCAGTGTCCACCGTTTTTGCCTTGATCAATTTGTCCACTACCACCCAATAAACCTGTGCTTTTTCAAACTCATCATCGCCGCATTTGGCTTGTGCATACACATTTGCCAGTAAGACGTAAGGTTCGCCCCAGTTGGGACGCAATTTGGCAGCTTCTATGGCGCATTTTTTCGCATCGACATATTTATTGAATTTAGACAGAAGAATTTGTCCTTTCTGACACAGATACTTAGCATTCTCCAAAGGGTTGGTTTCGTGTTCAATAGCGTTGTCGAAATACTCAATCGCTTTGGCGAAATTTTCCTTTTTGAGAAACAGTATTGCCATATTGAAAGCAGATGCAGCCGATGGGTCTAACTCAAATTGCTTTTCCGAAGCCTGTTCAAAAAGTTTGCCATTGGTACATTCATTGCGGTTCAGCAGACGAGTCAACTTTTTCAGGAACTCCAAGTCATTTTTGCTGCTCTCGAATTTCGGTCCATAAATTTTGGCGAGATTTTCGCAATTGGCAGCAGGACTGCGGGCAAAACCGTCATCAATCATATCACGGGCTTTGGCTAATTCTTCGTTGGACGTTTTTCTGATGGCTGCGCTCAGCCAATCGCTTACTTTGGTGTAATTGTCGAGCAAGTCTTCATCACTCAAATCCCCCGAACCGTTGAGGTCGATACATATTTTCATGTAATTGGCGTAAGTGACCGGAAGCGTATTTTCTTTATCGTTAACAATGCTTCCTTCCAATACTTTCAGGATTTTTTTCTGTGTGGCGGGTGTGTTTTCAAGATATTTTTGCATATCCTGTGCCATCGCCGCCAGATATTCTCCCTTTTTTTGAGGACGGGATGCGATGCCTTCTTCATAAACCATCATCAAGGTATCAACCAGTGCACTTTTTGTGTTCGGGTTCAATTCTCTTGATATGAAATACTGGTACATGGCAATTCCTCTCGGCACGTTGTTTACCGATGATTTCGGACAATCTTTGAAAACCTTTCGCCAGTAAACAATGGCATCTGCATAGTTATTGTTCTTGTAATCCTGCTGGTAAAGGGATAAACACTTTACACATTCTACACTATCCGCCCCATGACCGTATTTGGAGTTGGAGGCAACCCCTGTTTGTGCATTTGTCGGCGCCAGAAATAATAATCCGGCAACTCCCGCTATTAATTGATAAATAACTTTTTTCATGATAACAACGCTTTAAATCATAACAAGTTGGACATCCCAACGTTTTACTTTAAATTAAAATTGAAAATATTTTCTAAACCTATAAGCACCAAATTTGGTTCCGCAAAAATACGTTTTTTTAATTTATCTTCCAAAAAAATCGTATCACCACCTGTTATTACGCATATTATTTCAGGATAATTTTCTTGAAAATGATTGATATACTGTTCTATCTCAAAAATGATGCCATTCAGTATTCCGGCTGTGATTGCCGACTCTGTCGAATCGCCAAGAAGATGACTGTGAGCAGCAGGCGCCAATAATGGTAATTTTTCGGTATAATCGTGCAACGCTTGAAAACGCATCATCAAACCCGGCGAAATATTTCCGCCGCGATATTTTTTTTGCTTGTCAAGAAAATCGATAGTCAGTGCAGTGCCGGCGTCTATGATAAGTACGTTTTTCCCTGAGTAGAGGGCAAACGCTCCTGCAACAGCGGCAATACGGTCTTTTCCCAATGTTTCTGGCGTCCGGTAGGTGTTGACAATAGGCAATGGCGTGTGATGCGTCAATTCCATGCACAGCGGAACCTTTGGCAGAAGCCAGTTGCGCATTTTTTCTGCCGGTTGGCTCACCGTTGACAGCATAGCGCCATCGGCAACAGGCAAAGATTCAATATATTCCTGCAATTGCGCAGTATCGTCCACCGGAATGACAGCCTGCGACAGCACTGTCGATTGCTGCATCAATGCTACTTTTACAAAACTGTTGCCCGCATCTATGCAAATGACCGCCAAAATGCCCTATTTTATCGAAAATTGGTAGATGGTTTGCGTATGGTAAGTGTCGCCGGGCTGTAAAATCGTTGTCGGGAAGGTCGGCTGATTCGGAGAATCGGGGAAATGCTGGGTTTCCAAACATAGTCCGCCGCGTTTCACATAAGTGGTGCCCTTACCGGTAAGTGTAGCGTCAAGAAAATTGCCGGTATAGAATTGTACACCCGGCTCGGTGGTCAGCACTTCCATAAAACGTCCGCTTTGTGCGTCATATACGGTTGCGGCGAGTTTCAAGGAACCGCTGTTGTTGCGAAGCACCCAGTTATGGTCGTATCCTCCGCCTGTTTTCAACTGTTCAAAAGCGTCTTCTATTCTTTCGCCTACTTTGTGCGGAGTGGTGAAATCCATCGGAGTTCCTTTCACTTCGGGCAAATTGCCGGTTGGGATTAAGCCGCTATCCACTTCAGTGTATTGGTCTGCCAAAATGGTTACTTCGTGTGCTGCAATGGTGGGTTGTGCGCCGGCAGACAGATTGAAATAACTGTGATTGGTAAGGTTACAGGGAGTTGCCTTGTCCGTTATGGCGCTATAATCTATTTTCAGTTCGTTGTTATCCGTCAAAGTGTAAACTACCGTCACTTTCAGGTTGCCCGGATAGCCTTCTTCCATGTCCTTAGCGGTGTAGGTGAGTTCGATCGCATTTTCCTTCTCGCCGGGGATGGGTTTGGCTGCCCACACCACACGATTGAAGCCTTTATTGCCGCCATGCAGATGATTTTCTCCGTTGTTGGTGGCTAAGGTGTATTCCACATCGTTCAGCGTGAATTTGCCTTTGGCTATGCGGTTGCCGTAACGCCCTATCAATCCGCCAAAATTGGGATTGCTGAGTTCATACGCCGGACTGGTGTATCCGTCTAAATTTTCAAACCCGAGCACGACATCGTCCATTTTTCCGTTTTTGTCGGGAACGTGCAATTCTGTGATGGTTCCGCCGTAGGTCGCTACTTTCAATATGGCGCCCTGATGGTTGGTCAAAGTGTAGAGTTCTACCGATTGCCCGTTCAACTGCCCGAAATCGGACTTCTCAATACCTGCCTGTGGCTGTTTGCTGCTCCCGCAGGACAGGCTCATAAACAAGACTGCTGTCAGCCCTAAAACCGAATAATTCCTTTGTGTTTTCATCGTTTGATAATTTTTACTACTCAATAGAGGATTCAAATTTATTGATGGCACAAAAGTAGATGAAAAATTTCAGATATCCAAGCGCGTGACAAAAAAAGTTATATGTGTTTATATGGTTGTTATACAATGGTTATCATTTATCATTGACTCTTTTTTCTGCTTCCATTTGTGCCCTTGACTTGCTTTTGTTGACCACATATACACCGGCAAACACCAACACTGCGGCGAGACATTTCACCCATGTGAAACTGTCGTGAAGCACAAGAACAGCCAGCAAGGATGCCACCAGGGGCTGCACATAGTTATACATGCTGATAGTGGTGGGGCGCAGTTTTTTCAGCGCCATCGGAACTAACAGATAAGGCACAAAGGTACCGAGTATGAGTGAATAGGACACTTGCAGGCTCAGTTGCGTATCACAGATGGCAGGGCTTAGTCGCAACAAGTCAATGAAACTGGTGGGTAAAAGAAAACAGGAGGAAAAAAGGAAGGTCCATTTCATCACAGTGATAGCCGAATAGCGCTGCGCCAAGGGCTTGGATACGACCAAATAGATGGCATACGACAAACTGCTGCCCATGCAGAACAGGTCGCCGCGCAGGCTTTTAGCCCCGACAGCGTTATGGGCACCCGACAGCACCAACAACAACGCACCGGTAGCACCAATGAGCACTCCGGCTACTTTCATGTGTGTGATAGGCTCTTTCAGCACAACGGCAGCGATGAGCATCACCAGCACAGGCACTATCGTAGCAATGATGGAGGCATCAATGGACGAAGTGGACGCCAAGCCCACCACAAAGCACAATTGGTTGAACACCATCCCGAAAAGGGCGCAAACCAGAAGCATCCAGAAATCTTTCTTGCAATGAAGCCGCTCGCGGGGCATCAACAGTGATACAATCCAAAAACACGAACAAGCAAAGGATGCCCTCGTAAACGACCAGCCAAAAGGACCTATCGCTTCCAGCAGGCTCTTGGAAATGGGGATGTTAACTCCAAACATAATGGAGGCACACAAGATGGTGATGTGCCCTTTTAATTTTTCATTCATCACTAATGATAAAAAGCGGCAAAATCTATGCCAAAATTAAATTGAGAATTTATTCTTTGCAGATATTCGAGAAAAATAACGTAGCGCTTGGAAATCTGAAACTTTTCATCTACTTTTGTCTTGAAAAGCGTAGCGCATCAATTTTAGCAATGTACTGTAAATTAGTTAATTAATAACAAACAAACAGAGCAAAGACGAAGTGTCGTTGCGTAATTCGCTGTAAATTAAAATGATTAATAGTAGATGAATAAATAAAGTAAAGAAATTGAGATAGATAGAAAAGCGTTAGCTTTAGTCTTGCCACTAAAAACGACCAATTTTTAATCCACGCAAGCCTGATAAGTGAACGCTCACGCGTTGCGTGGGCTATACTTATTTGCGTGGAGAGGTGCTTGGTCGTACCTTAGTGGCAGATAAAGATACAGTCCCACGCTTTCTGTTTTTATAAAATAACCGCTGACTTGGGACCGGGAGCACAGGAAAAATAAAGAA
>JAITTD010000038.1 GCA_031287245.1 Bacteroidales bacterium | reverse complement strand
TGTTGTCCTCACCTTCGATAAATGGTGCGTCCACCGACACATGACGTCCTGAAACACGCATCGTATCGGCAATTTTCTCTTTGGTGAGTTCCAAAACATCTGCCAACTCTTCGGCGGAGGGAATACGTTCGTTCTCCTGCTCAAATTTTGAAAAGGCTTTGTTGATCTTGTTCAATGAACCAACCTGATTCAGCGGCAAACGAACAATACGCGACTGTTCCGCCAAAGCCTGCAATATGGATTGGCGTATCCACCACACAGCATAAGAAATGAACTTGAATCCGCGGGTTTCGTCAAATTTTTCAGCGGCTTTAATCAAACCCAAATTGCCTTCGTTGATTAAATCCGGCAAACTAAGTCCCTGGTTTTGATACTGTTTTGCTACCGACACCACAAAACGGAGATTGGCACGCGTCAATTTCTCCAACGCCTGCCTGTCTCCCTTTCTGATTCTTTGGGCTAACTCTACTTCCTCCTCCACAGTAATCAATTCCTCCTTGCCTATCTCCTGCAAGTATTTGTCCAAGGAAGCACTTTCCCTGTTGGTAATCGATTTTGTGATCTTTAATTGTCTCATCCTTTTTATTACAATTTACTAAATCTTGCCAAATACTCAATGAGTCTGAAAATGGAACGATTTCAGACAAGGCATATTATTTGGCAAAACCATAATATGCCACTCTTCCATTCGGATAAACTCCATCAATCATCACCCGACCATCGGAAGGAATGCGATTGAAAATTTCGCGAATATCATTCACCGAATTGACAGATACATCATTGATTTTCACAACAATAAATCCATCTTTGATGCCGACATCCTTCAATTTTCCTTCGCTAACTTCTTTTACGCGAACACCGGATCTAATTTTCAGGTTCTTTTTATCCTTTTCATTTACCCCCTCAAATTTCGCGCCAAGAATGTCTCCGGATCCATTTTTTATGATTTTTGTGTTGCCATCGATGTTCCTCAAAGTAACTTTAAGTGCCTGCAATTTCTTGTTTCGCTCTACTGACAGTTCGATTTGATCGTTGGGACGAAATTTACTTATTTGTTCCTGAAGTTCCGAAAAACTATTGACCGGAACATTGTTGATAGATTTGATAATATCGCCTACCTTGATACCGGCAGCGGCAGCCGCACCGTCTTCGAGCACGCTTGCCACAGAAATTCCTTCAATTTTGGCAATATCATGCTTTTTGGCAAATTCGGAAGTAATTTCCTCTATGGTCACACCCAACATGGCACGTTGTACGGAACCGTATTCCTTCAAGTCTGCAATCACCTTTCGAGCGATGGTCACCGGAATAGCAAATGAATTGCCCGAATAAGCGCCTGTTTGCGAGGCTATGGCAGCGTTGATGCCCACCAATTCCCCACGGGTGTTGACCAAAGCGCCTCCGCTATTGCCCGGATTGACGGCAGCATCTGTTTGTATAAATGCCTCGATGGCTAAACGCTGATTGTTGATGCCCAACTGACGGGCTTTGGCGCTTACAATGCCGGCTGTCACCGTAGAGGTGAGATTGTAGGGATTACCCACAGCCAATATCCATTCACCCACACGTAAGGCTTCCGAATCGCCGTAAGTGAGGTACGGCAATCCCGATTCTTCTACTTTGAGCAAGGCAATATCAGTGGGCGGGTCGGCGCCGATGAGCGTGGCGGTGAACACCCGCTTGTCATTGAGCGTCACCTCTATCTCTTCTGCCCCGTCTATCACGTGGTTATTAGTGATGATATACCCATCTTCGCTGATAATGACGCCTGAGCCATAACCCTCACGCGGAACTTGGCGCGGCTCCCTGTAACCATAAAAGAAATCGTACAAAGGATTGCCCGAACCGGAATACATACTTTGCACCGATTTCACTTTGACATGCACCACGCAGTGAACGGTCTTTTCCGCTGCATACGTAAAATCGGGGAATCGCACATCGCCCGGATCATGAGCATTCAACGCGGCATAATATACGGATTGTGACGTGGATCTATCTGCCATTTTGTCAGAGGGGTGATCCACTAATCTGGCATAAAAAAATACGGCAACAGCACCGCCCAAAATGGCGATAAACAAAGATACAAATAAATTCTGAATTTTCATAACCTTTTATTTTAAATAAGACATTTTTTTATATTTATTGTTGAAACAATACAATACAAAAATGAAGCCATAGAACATGGCTTAACAAATTTTAACGCAGCTTTTAAATTATTTTAAGTTTTGCACAGGTTGTGAAAAATAATTACTACCTTTGCGCTGTGCCACATCAAATTCAAATTACAGTTTCACCGAAGGAATCAGCCATTCAGGAGTTGTTGCAACAGAAAATTGCCTCAGAAACCGGATGCAGGGAATCGGATATTGCCCGGGTACAGATATTGCGCCGTTCGATAGACGCTCGCAAGCGGGGGTATGTGAAAATATTGATCACCGCAGAGGTGTATATGCAGGGAGAGGCGTTGCCGGTGCAGTCTCTTGATTTTCATTTCGACAATGTGTCCGCCGGACAGCCGGTGCTGATTGTCGGTGCGGGACCTGCCGGATTGTTCGCGGCTTTCAGGTTGATTGAGAAAGGTTTGAAGCCCATCATCATAGAACGAGGAAAGGAAGTGAGCGGGCGCAAACGCGATATTGCGCAGTTGTGCCGAGGCAAGGGGGTAAATCCAGAGTCGAATTACTGCTTCGGCGAAGGCGGCGCAGGTACTTTTTCCGATGGAAAACTTTACACGCGCTCCAACAAGCGGGGCGATGTCGGGTATGTGCTCCGGCTGTTTCACTATCACGGGGCAAATGACAATGTGCTCATTGACAATCACCCGCATATAGGCACAGACGTGCTTCCATCCGTTATCCGAAAGATGCGGCAAACCATTACACAATGCGGAGGCGAGTTCCATTTCGGACAGAAATTGACCGGTTTGATAGTGAAAGACAGTTGCGTGCAAGGTATTTCGACTGCCTCCGGTGAAAAATTTTATGGAAAAGCGACCCTATTGGCGACAGGACATTCGGCAAGCGATATCTACGAATTGTTTTCCCGCGAAAACTACCTGCTCGAAGCCAAAGCATTTGCAATGGGTATCAGGATTGAACATCCGCAGGCGTTGATGAATGATATTCTGTATCATCGCACATCCGAAAGCGAGTATCTTCCGGCTGCCGCTTATTCGTTGACCTCGCAGGTGGATGGACGTGGTGTTTATTCCTTTTGTATGTGTCCGGGCGGGTTCATCGTTCCGGCTTCCACAGTTGCTGACGGGCAGGTGGTCAATGGCATGTCGCCTTCCGGGCGGAACAGCGCCTTTGCCAATTCCGGCATCGTGACAGAAATCCGCTTGGACGATCTTTCTGCGTATCAGCAACATGGAGTGCTGGCAGGATTGCGTTTTCAGCAGGAAGTGGAACGGTTGGCAGCCACTTATGGCGGCGGACAGCAGATTGCACCTGCACAGCGTACCCTTGACTTTGTAAAGGGCAATGCGTCATCCAACCTGCCTGCTTGCAGTTATTTACCCGGCATTGTCGCTTCGCCACTGCACGAATGGCTGCCTCATGCCATATCTCGACGTTTGCAGGAAGCCTTCCGCATTTTTGAAAGGAAGATGACCGGTTTTCTCACTTCCGAATCTTTAGTGGCAGGAGTAGAGTCGCGTTCATCATCGCCGGTGCGTATTCCTCGCGACATGACTACATGGCAGCATCCGCAGTTAAAAAATCTCTATCCCTGCGGAGAAGGCAGCGGATATGCCGGCGGCATCACTTCTTCGGCATTGGATGGAATAAAGGCGGCAGATATGATTGCGACTGATTTGGGCGGATGTGTTTTGTAATAGACTTTTTAATTTTGGAAAATATAGATATTTTTTTACAAATATGTGTCAAATTAATATTATTTTTATTACCTTTGCAAAATATATATATTAGCAAAGCATGAGGGTTTTATTTATAGCTCAGGAGATTACGCCTTACCTACCCGACACTGAGATGTCGGTTATTTGTCGTAAATTACCGCAAGGGATTCAAGAACAAGGCAAAGAAATCAGAACCTTTATGCCAAGGTTCGGGTGTATCAACGAGCGCAGAAACCAACTGCATGAAGTCATCCGCTTGTCAGGTATGAACCTGATAATCAGCGGTACCGACCACCCGTTGATTATTAAGGTCGCATCTATCCAATCGGCACGGATGCAAGTTTATTTCATTGATAATGAGGATTATTTCAACAGAAAGCATATAGTGTTTGATGATGAAGGCGGGCTTTTGCCAGACAACGATGAACGTGCCATATTTTTTGCACGCGGAGTGCTGGAAACCGTACGAAAATTGCGCTGGGTGCCCAATATAGTCCATTGCCATGGTTGGTTTACCGGATTAGTGCCTTTGTATGTAAAAAAAGCGTTTCGCGAAGACCCGCTGTTTTTCAAATCAAAAGTAGTTTTTTCCTTCTACGAAGAGGCTTTTGACGGTATGTTTTCGCCCGATTTCAAATCGAAATCACTCATTGACGGCGTTACCAGAAAGGATGTGGCTTTATTGACCGATGCTAATTATGTGTCATTTGCCAAACTGGCTGTGAATCACTCCGATGGATTCGTATTGGTTGGCGATCGGGTGGATACAAAAGTGAAAGAATACATTCAGTCAAGTAAAAAGCCTTCTATTCAGCACAATCCGGATTCGTATGTAGCGGATTACGGAGCGTTTTATGATAAACTGCTTAAATAGGTTGTTTTGAATGAGATACGTCAGCACCAATAGAAATTCACCTGCCGTTTCGCTACGGGATGTTGTTATCAGAGGTTTAGCGCCTGATTCCGGGCTTTATATGCCGGAAAGTATTACGCCACTCTCTGAGAATTTTTTCCGACAGATGCACGACATGGATTTACCGGAAATAGCCTTCAATGTGGCTTCTCACTTCCTGAAAGACGACATTCCGCTTGGCGAACTGCAAAAGATGGTCTATGAAACCTTCGATTTTCCCATTCCGTTAGTACCTGTTCAATCACGATTATATGCCTTGGAACTGTTTCACGGCACTACAATGGCATTCAAAGATGTAGGCGCCCGCTTTCTGGCACAATTACTCGGTTATTTTACACAAAATGAGCAACAGGAGTTGAATGTTTTGGTGGCTACATCGGGCGATACGGGCAGTGCTGTCGCCAACGGATTTTACAAAGTGCCCGGCATTAAGGTGTTTGTGCTGTACCCCAAAGGCTTGATCAGTCCATTGCAGGAAAAGCAATTCACTACCTTGGGCGAAAATATCACCGCCGTTGAGGTCAACGGTACTTTTGATGATTGCCAGCGTATGGTGAAAACCGCATTTACCGACAAGGAACTGAATCGACAGATGAAACTCACTTCTGCCAACTCCATCAACTGGGCACGGTTGCTGCCTCAGTCGTTCTATTATTTTTGGGGCGTGGCGCAAATGGGAAGAAATGCTACGGACATCACCTGCGCAGTGCCCAGCGGCAACTTCGGCAATATCTGTTCAGGACTGATAGCCAAACGGTTAAATCTGCCCATTCATCATTTTATTGCTGCCACCAACATCAACGATATTGTTCCGAAATACTTGAAAGAAGGCTCATTTCAGCCGAAGCCATCCATCGCCACCATCGCAAATGCCATGGACGTGGGCAATCCAAGCAATTTTGTGCGGATTCTCGAACTGTATCACGGTTCTCACAAAGCCATTGCGGCAGATGTGGAAGGTTTTGTGTGTACCAATGAGGAAATACGGGCTACCATTCAAGAAGTGAATCAACAGAGGAAGTATCTTTTAGACCCCCATGGCGCCATAGGATACAGAGCCTTAAACACTTACTTGGACAAACATCCGAAAAGCAGCGGTTTCTTTATAGAAACGGCACATCCGGCTAAGTTTACCGAAACGGTGGAACAAGTGACCGGCACACCAATACCTTTGCCCGCCAATCTCGCCCGTTTTGCAGGCGGCGTGAAGCAAACCATTGAGTTAAAGGCGGAGTTTAATTCATTAAAAAAGTTATTAATCGAGTAAAACTCTAATTAATATGATTTTACGAACAGAAAATTTGGTGAAAAAATACCATAGCCGCACGGTGGTCAAAGGGGTATCAGTGAACATATCGCAGGGTGAGATTGTCGGCTTGCTGGGTCCTAACGGTGCGGGAAAAACGACCTCGTTCTATATGATTGTAGGACTGATAGCGCCCAACGAGGGGGTCATCTATTTGGACGATGAGGATATTACCAAAGAACCTGTTTATCGACGCGCCCAAAAAGGCATAGGATACCTTGCTCAGGAAGCCTCCGTTTTCAGAAAACTGAGCGTGGAAGACAACATCAAGGTGGTATTGGAAATGACCAAACTGCCCAAAGCGGAACAAAGGGAAAGAGTGGAAACGCTGTTGCAGGAATTTGGGCTTGTCAAAATCCGTAAAAGTTTAGGCATTCAACTTTCGGGCGGCGAACGCAGGCGAACCGAAATTGCCCGCGCTTTGGCTATCGACCCCAAATTCATTTTGCTGGACGAACCCTTTGCCGGCGTTGACCCGATTGCAGTGGAAGACATTCAGTTTATCGTTTCCAAACTGAAAAAGAAAAATATCGGCATCCTCATCACCGACCATAATGTGCATGAAACGCTTTCGATTACCGACAGAGCCTATTTGCTGATTGAAGGAAAAATTTTCAAAGCCGGCACAGCCCAGGAATTGGCTGATGACGCGCAAGTCCGTAAATTGTATCTGGGCGAAAAATTCGTTTTACGTCGTTATGATGAACAAAATAGATAGTTTTTTTGAAAGTTAAGAAAGCATTATTATCTTTGAACAATATTTATCGTGAATGATTTTTACTTAAATTCTTTGTGCTGTGGACATTAATAAACATATTCTGAATTTCCTTACTGAAAATTCGTCAGTAGCAGTTCCCCATTTGGGACGTTTTAATGCCGTGGATAAGCCAGCCGTCGTTATCGGTAGTGTGATATTACCTCCTGTAAGGTCGGTTACATTTGATAATGCGGATGATGTAGATGATGGTTTACTGACAGCATTTATCGCCAAAGCGGAAAACTGTTCTGTTGAAAGCGTAAAAGACGCGCTGGAAGAATTTTACACTGATATCACCAAAAAATTGATTTACAAAAAACCTGTTATCTTAGACGGTTTTGGTATTTTATCCCTTGATGATGATGGTGAAATATCTTTTGTGCCCGATACAAAACTGAATATAGTCAAATCGGACGCATTCGGATTGAAAGAAATCAATTTACAGCCGGTAAGCCCGCCGGTAGTACCGGTTATTCCGGTTATTCCAGAACCGGTCGTAGTTCCTCCTGTGTTTGAAATTCCGGAACCGATTGTCACGCCACCTGTTGTCACGCCACCTGTTGAAACGCCTGTGTTTACACCTGTTATTGAAACGCCAAAACCCGTTGTGACAGAAACGCCGGTTGTACAACCCGAAACGCCGACACAACCGCTTGAAACATCTTCAGATAGTTTGTTTTCAGGAAATATCAATGTACGCGAGAATACCAACCGTCGCAGAACCGAAATACTGCCTCCGGTAGTTCAACCGCGCACACAAACAAAGCCGCAACAGCGCAAACCTGTTCCACCCCAACATAAGCCCAAGTCACAAAAAACGCCTTCGTCCGGTAGCGGATTCCCCGTATGGATAATTATTATCATCCTTGTAGCAGGCGCGGGCGCAGGTGGATATTTCCTGTATCCCGAATATTTCGACAAGTATTTCGGCTCAGAAAAAACTCCGCCAGTGGCACAAGCGCCCATTGGCGAGCCAGACCAGACAACTTCGGAAGATTCCACAAGCATCGAAAAAAGTTTGAACAACGCCACTGAAGTTCAAAATGCGTTGAATCCCGAACCGGTAAGCAAGCCAGACAACACCGTAAAAGCCGACCCAAAAACAGCGCCGCAAGTAGAACCAAAGCCCGAAAAAGTGGAACCCAAACCAACGCCCGCACCAAAAACAACCGTTTCAAAGGGGAACATCGGAAATGGCAGATACATCGTTGTGGCAGGCAGTTTTAGCACTGTCAGCCGCGCCCAAAAATACGGCAATCAAATAGCGTCAACCGGCGAAACCTTTGAAATACTTAATTACGGCAATGGACTTGTTCGCGTAGGTGTTGCAAGTTTTAACGATTTGGCTTCGGCAAAGGACAAGGTGGCAAGGCTCCAATCCAATTCTTATTGCGATGACGCATGGGTTTACAGCGGAGGGCGACCTTAATAGCCAGCAACAGTGTATTCCGTTTTGATATATCTTTACGCCGCGGCTGTAAGAATAGCGGCGCTTGTCGGTAATGAAAAAGCGCGACAACTGCTCAAAGGTCAAAAAGAGGTGTGGCTGCAACTTGCCACCAAGTTACAGCCCAACGAACAACGTATTTGGATACATTGCGCCTCGGTGGGCGAATTTGAACAGGGACGCCCGCTGATTGAGGAATTGCGGGAGAAATATCCGCAATACAAAATAACAGTCACTTTTTTCTCGCCCTCGGGCTACGAATTGCGCAAAAATTATCCCGACGCCGACTATATTTTCTATCTTCCTTTCGACACCAAGAAAAACGCCTGCCGCTTTGTCGCGTTATTGCAACCGGTCAGGATATTTTTCATTAAATACGAATTTTGGCGCAATTATCTGCGCGAAATCAAACGGCTCAATATTCCATTTTACTTGGTTTCAGCCAATTTTAGGCAGAATCAGGCGTTTTTTCAATGGTATGGCGGCTGGTATTGCCGGTTGTTGAAGACTTTTACATGGTTTTTCGTGCAGAATGAGCGTTCGCAAACGCTGTTGGCGAAAATCGGTTTCCTAAATGCCACCGTAACCGGCGATACACGTTTCGACAGAGTATGCAAGATTGTTGCACAGGCTAAAACACTGCCCCTTGTCGAACAATTCGTACAAGACAGCCGTTGCATCGTAGCCGGCAGCACGTGGGCGCCCGATATCAACATTCTGCTTCGCTACATTGGCGAAGGGAAGCATCCGTTGAAATGGATTATCGCACCACATGAATTGCATGAAGAGCAAATCAACCACATGATAGAAACCGTCAACAGCATCGGCAAGGGGCAGGCGATAAGGTATTCGCAGTTGAAAGGTGTGCAGCCCTGCAAATACCAGGTGTTGGTGATTGACAATATCGGAATGTTGTCGTCTTTGTATCGCTATGGACAGATTGCCTACATTGGAGGTGGCTTTGGAAAAGGGATACACAACACTCTTGAAGCGGCAGCATACCATATTCCGGTCTTTTTTGGCACGGCGTACAAAAAATTTCAGGAAGCGATTGATTTGGTGAACCTCGGCGGCGCTTTTCCTGTTAATAATTTTGAAGAATTTGCCCGCCATTTGGATGAATTATTGGACCATCCCGAAAAACTTTCTCAAGCAGGGCAAACCGCCGGAGATTTTGTCCTTTCCGGCAAGGGCGCCACAGCACAGGTCTTGCAATTGGCAATGAAATGAACAGCCCGAAATCACTTATTCCTACCATTCAAGTTGGCATTATGTCGGCTGCTACTGTGAGTTTTCGCCTGCACGGAGATTTTCGTTTCCACGAAGAGGGCAAAGAAACCACCGGCGCATACCGGTTGGAATGTCGAGATGGGCAGATTGTCGATAGCGTGGATGGAAAATCGTATGAGCAACTGCTCTTTACGCCCGCCGAAGAAGCCTGTTCCATCGAGATAGAAAAAGTGACCATCGGCATCGATTTCCATTGGGAACGTACCGAAACGCAGGTGTTTGCCGGCGCTCTTTATGTGATTCCCGATGGACAACAATTATGCGTCATCAATATTGTCGAAGTGGAGCAATACCTGCAAAGCGTGATTTCGTCGGAGATGAGCGCCAATGCCTCGCTTGAATTTTTGAAAACACATGCAGTGATTTCGCGCAGTTGGCTGCTGGTGCAGTTAGAAAAACGGCAGACAGCGCCTGTACAACAGCATCAAAGCCTGATACGCAGCGATTCGCAATGGATACAATGGTTTGACCGCGAAGATCACCGATTGTTCGATGTGTGTGCCGACGACCATTGCCAGCGCTATCAAGGCATCTCGCGTATTGTTTCGCCTGCGGCAAAAGAGGCAGTGGATGCTACTCGCGGCATGATTCTCACCCACGAGGGCGCAATTTGCGATGCCCGTTTCTACAAATGTTGCGGAGGCGTCACCGAAAACTTTGAAAGCGCATGGGAACCCGTCCATCATCCATATTTGACAAGGGTGAGCGATGCTCCGGTTCCCACATCAACCAACTTGACCGACGAAGCACAGGCGCGAGAATGGATACTCGCCTCACCTGCGGCTTACTGCAACACCACCGACAAAAATATTCTGCAACAAATGCTCAATCACTACGATTTGGAAACCACTGATTTTTACCGGTGGAAGAAGTCATACTGCCAAAGCGAACTCAGCACCTTGATTGCAGCCCGCTCCGGCATTGACTTTGGAACGGTGACTGACCTTGTGCCCCTCGAACGGGGCGTTTCGGGACGCATCACCCGCCTGCGCATCAACGGGACATTGCGCACATTGGACATCGGCAAGGAACTGCTCATCCGCAAATGGCTCTCCACTTCGCATTTGTACAGTTCGGCATTTGTAGTAGAGAAAAGCAGCGGCACAGACGGTAACACAATATTTACACTACATGGAGCCGGCTGGGGACACGGCGTAGGATTGTGTCAGATAGGCGCGGCAGCAATGTGCAACCAGGGCTTTTCGTTCCGGCAAATTCTAAGTCATTATTATCCGCACAGCACGGTCGAAAAACGGTATGGGTGACGGATTCAATTATGAATGTTTTTAGGCAAACGAAATAAATAATTTATAAAACAATGCGTATCGAACAAATTTCCCGTAGGGAAAACATATCAATAGAAAAATTGTTTCCCAACGCACCAAAACCTCGTAGAGGTTTCAC
>JAITTD010000025.1 GCA_031287245.1 Bacteroidales bacterium | reverse complement strand
AAAAAATATTTTTGGACCTCGGGCAATCACAAAGGTAATGCACGCAAAACTAAAAATTTTAATTGGCATTTTGTGGAAAATCTGTACTTTTGCATCAATTATCATGCAATGAAAATCTTTTTAACTGGTTTCATGGGGAGTGGTAAAACCACTGTTGGCAAGCGGATGGCGGATGTTATCGGGTTTGACTTTGTGGATACCGACTTGCTGATAGAGCAGGGACAAGGGATGTCCGTTTCGGCTATTTTTGCGGCTCTTGGGGAGGATGCTTTCCGGAAGATGGAGCATGATGTGCTTCAATCGTTGCTGCAACGCGATTTTTTAGTAGTTTCCACCGGTGGCGGAATGCCTTGTTTCTTCAACAATATGGATTTGATGCTGGCACACGGCAAGGTGGTTTATCTGCAAACATCGGTGGTGGAACTGGCGAGGCGACTGATTTATTCGCACACCGAACGACCGCTTGTGAATGGGAAATCGCTGGAAGAATTGCAAAAATACATTGCCAACAAATTGGCAATGCGCGCGCCTTTCTATCAACGGGCATCAATTACTGTATCAACAGAGCCTTTTTCGATGGAACGGCTGTTGCAATCGCTCCAACTGATGAAAAGCTAACTATTGTTATTTTCCGCTATATCTTAGCCATTTCCACAATTCCTTCCATGTCAGTTTTTTTCCATATATGAGAATACCTGTGCGGTATATTTTGGCTGAAAGCCATATAGCGCCTGTAAAAGCAGCGACAAGCAGCAACATGGACAGCGCCAGTTCCCAATAAGGCACGCCAAAGGGGATACGCGCCATCATCACCACCGGCGAGGTGAGTGGTATGAGGGAAAACCAGAAAGCCATGGCTCCGTCGGGGTTTTGCATTGTGTTTACCATCACTATCATGGCAAAAATGAGCGGAAGAGTAATCGGCATCATGAATTGTTGACTGTCCGTTTCGGCATCCACCGCCGAGCCGATGGCAGCGAACAGAGAGCCGTAAAGCAGGTATCCGGCGAGAAAGTAGAACAGGAAGCAGCCTGTCAGTACGCCGAAATTGATGGATTGCAGCATGGTAAGGATTTCGCCGGCTTTTTCCATCACCACCGCATCAGACAGATTGTCACCTGCCAGCAAGCCTGCCATTTGTGTGTTGCCTGCCTGCTGCAAAGCCGCATCGGTGATGCCAGAGAGGAACAATTGTTGCGCTGTGATCACCAGCACAGCAGTGAGCGCCACCCACATCAGAAACTGCGTCAATCCGACCAGTGCCACGCCTGTCACCTTGCCCATCAGCAATTGAAAGGGTTTTACCGACGACACGATGACTTCCACTATTCTGTTGGTCTTTTCTTCCATAACGCCCCGCATCACTTGCGAACCGAACATGAACACGAAGAAATAAATCAGGAAAGCTGCTCCATACGCCACAATTCTGTTGAGTCCTCCGTAGTTTTCCTTTTCGCCTCCGTCTTCGGACATCCGAAAAGTGCGAATTTCGATGTGAGTACGTACCGATTTCAAAATTTCGTCGAGGTTTTCAATATTGTGTGTTTTCAACTTTTCCGTTTCAATGGCTTTTTCGATGGCATTGGCTATGTGCATGGTAAGACCGATGGGCGGTTGCTGGTACGAAAAAAACTCCGTTCCTGACGGTGTGTAAGTGATATACGGCGGAATGTATAAAATGCCGAAAAATTCTGTTTGGGAAAGATTTTGCTTAAAATCCTCTAATTTTACATCTTTGGCATAAGTGAATTTGAATTTGTCTGTTGACGGAATTTTATGCACAAACAGTTGCGAACTGTCAAGCACTGCTATTTGTTTGATGCCTTCGTCTTCTATAGTGGCAAACCACACGGGGATTATCATTAATGCGGCAAACAGCACGGGAGTCAGCAGAGTCATCACGATGAAACTCTTTTTCCTGACTCGGGTCAGATATTCGCGGCGTATGATGATGATTGTTTTGTTCATTGGGCTGACATTATTTTTGGGTTACTTGTCGGATAAAAATATCGTTCATACTTGGGAGAATTTCGTTGAACGACTGAACTTTGACGCAGGCGATAGCCAATTCCAATAATTGGTTGCCCGATTTCTCCGGTGCATGGATTTTTATTTTTCCGGGTAGCCCGCTGTTGCTGACTGTGCAGCCATGCGTATTGAGTGCCTCCGTCAGTGCAGTTTCATCGCCCGTAAAGCCTATTTCATACTCGCCCGACTTGTATTCCCGCCGTATCTGCGCCACATTCCCCTGCAAAATGCACTTTGACTTGTTGATGAGCGATATGTGATCGCACATTTCCTCTACCGACGCCATATTGTGAGTGGATAGCATGACGGTAGCGCCATTATCCCTTAGCCTCATGATTTCCGATTTCAACAATTCGGCGTTGACAGGGTCAAATCCGCTGAATGGTTCATCGAGTATCAACAACGAAGGCTCATGCAGCACGGTGATAATAAACTGTAACTTTTGTTGCATCCCTTTTGACAGTTCTTCCACTTTTTTGTTCCACCAACTTCCTGTTTCAAAACGGTCAAACCACCAGGATATGCGCCGCCATGCGTCCGCCTTGCTCAATCCTTTCAGTCGAGCCAGATACAGTGCCTGTTCGCCCACTTTCATTTTCCGGTACAGCCCGCGTTCTTCGGGCAGGTAGCCTATTTGCGCAATGTCGTTGCGTTGCAGCCTGCGCCCCTGGAACAGCATTTCGCCGCTGTCCGGTGCGGTGATCTGATTGGCGATGCGGATAAATGTAGTTTTTCCTGCGCCATTAGGTCCCAACAAGCCATAAATACTGCCACGAGGTACTTCCATACTGAGATGGTCGAGCACTTTCGTGTTGCCATATTGCTTGTTCACCTCGCGAGCAGCCAATATCGGTGTGGCTACCATTTCCTGACCTTGATGTTGCGAAACCGGCATAGATGTTCAAAATATTTGTAGTCCCACCCAGACTCGAACTGGAATTTAAAGTTTAGGAAACTTTCGTTCTATCCCTTGAACTATGGGACCATCGCTGTTACATCAAAAAGTTTACCGGGTTTTGCACCGGTAAACTTTTGCATTGTTTCCAAATAACGGGTGTTATTTCACGAAGGTTGCCGCGTTCAGGAAATCGTAACTTTTCTGTACATCTTCCTGCGGAGTGCCGTCGTAACGTTCCACTTCTACATACCAGTCTTTGAATCCGTTGGCATAGAACTGTTCAAAAATGGCTTTGAAATCAAGCGTTCCGCTGGCTCCAATCACTGTTTCGTCCTTGATGTGCAGCAGTTTGATTCTTTTCGGATATTTTTTCAGGTATTCCACCGGATTGGCGCCACCTGCCTGTGTCCAATAAACATCGTTTTCAAACATTACGTGGTCGGGGCTGGACGATTCGAGAAGGCGGTCGTAAATGGATTGTCCGTCAATGATGGTTTGAAACTCATGTGCATGGTTGTGGTATCCAAAAGCCAGACTGGATGTGGCAGCAGACAAACCGACTTCGGTAAAATACTCGCCGTATTTTTTCACGTCATCAGCTGTACTGTCTTTTCCCAGTGGCGCCCATGGCATTACGAGGTATTTCAAACCTGCCTTTGCGTGTGTTTCGATACATTGGCTCCACCAAGCCATATCTGCGGCATGATCTTCGCTGTAGGCACGACCGACATGAGCGCTGGTGATTTTCATTCCCAAGCCATCTACTATTTTTTTGAATTCAACAGGCTCTGTGCCGTAAATCAGTCCGTCACCATAACCGGCGGCTTCCAGATTGGTGTAACCCATTTTGGAAACGATTTCAAGAACTTTCTTGATACCCAGTTCGTTGATGTCGTCACGCAGGGAATACAACTGTAATCCTATGTTTTTCTTCACTGCGTTGCCGCCACAGGACGACAGGAGTTGGCTGCCTAAAAATCCTCCGGCTACCATCATGGAGGCATGTTTTAAAAAATCTCTTCTGTTTGTCATTTTTTTATTGTTTTTGTTTTAAAAAATTATGTTGCAAAAATAGAACGTTTATTTTGAATTTTATCCAAAAAAATAAATATTTTTTTACACAATCAGAAACGTTCGCATTGGGAAAAGAAGAAGTTTCCTTCAATGGCGGCGTTTTCGTCGCTGTCTGAACCGTGTACGGCGTTTTCCTGCACATTGTGAGCGTATTTTTTACGAATGGTGCCCTCAGCGGCATTTGCGGGGTTGGTTGCGCCAATCAGTTTGCGGTATTCTTCCACAGCGTTGTCGTGTTTGAGAATAGCCACTACGATAGGTCCGGAGGTCATGAATGTCACCAAATCGGGAAAGAACGGGCGTTCCTTGTGGACGCCATAAAACGCTTCGGCTTGTGCAACTGTCATTCGCACATATTTCAGGGCTGAAATGGCGAATCCGGCTTTTTGGATATCTGCTAAAATGGCTCCGATGTATTCGCTTTTTACTGCATCGGGCTTAATTATGGTAAAAGTTTGATTACCTGTCATTTTGATGAATTATTTATATTGAGTTAAAAAATTTACATTGTGATTTGTTGGTCTTCTTCCACCACCACGTAGTTGAAAGGAATTTTGAGAAATGTCTGGATATAGGTTCCCAACTCGCGAAGGTCGTCGTCAAAGCGTTCGTACAGCCATGTCACTTCGATCTTGCTGTTGTGCTGATTGGATTCCAGCATGATGAGAAGATCTGCCACACAGCGGATGGAAGAGGTATCAATATACTCGAAAAAAATTTCCACCTTGGTCACTGGCTCCGGATGTTTTACATATTCTTCTATCCAGTCGAAGCATGGTTTGAACAGTAGCCTCGAATTTTGCGGAATTGACCGCCCCATCATCCCGATGTATCCGTCTTTCATGACAATCAAGGGTGATTTTGCCGTTTTTTCTATGCGAACGCTTTCCATTATTGCTTGATTTTAAGTTTCATACCCGGTTTGATATTGGCTTTTGAAAGATTGTTCCATTGCATGATGTCCTTATCGGACACATTTTGATATTGTTTTGCTATACTCCACAGCGTATCACCTGATTTCACGGTGTAAAATACTTCATTTGTCCCGGTATTGGCTGCAACGCTTGCTGTTTCGGTTCCCGTTTTGGTCTTTTTGGCAGTTTTGGATGCCGGTTTTTTGACGTAAATCACTAATTTCTTTCCGGCAACAATGCGCGAGGTGTAGAGGTCGTTCCATTCTTTCAGGCTATTGACGCTCACTCCATATTTGGTGGCGATGGACCCTAAATTTTCGCCTGAGCGGATGGTGTGGTAAATGCGGTCACGTCCGGCAACGTTAACTGTTGCTCCGCCGCTGCTGCTGCGTCCTGCCGGTTCCATCGCCTTGAATGAATTGCTCAGATAGATGTCGGCTTTGTGGCGGTAAATGGAATCCTGCAAATCAATAAATCGGGTGGTATAGGCTTCGGGCATTCTCAAAATGCAGGCTGAGGAATAGCCCGGCAATATTCCTCGACGGTACTGCGGATTGAGGTCGTTCAGTTGCTGCAACGGTATGTCCAGCACTTCGGATATCTGAGCCAGATTGACATTTCTGCGCACTATGATGGTGTCTGTCTCCGGCAATGGCGTGTCCACATAACGAGGGGAAATATTATGTTCCTTGTGATAACTCATTGCATACATGGCTCCGATAAAAGCGGGCACATAACCTCTTGTTTCGCGTGGCAAATAGGGATAAATATCCCAATAGGACGTTTTCCCGCCCGATCGTCTGATGGCTTTGTTCACATTGCCGGCGCCGCAATTGTAGGCGGCTATCACCAACACCCAATCGTTGAACGTAGCGTAGAGGTCTTGCAGATATTTGGCGGCGGCGTGCGAGGCAAGATAGGGGTCGCGACGCTCGTCCACAAAGGTGTTGACGTTCAGTTTGTACATTCGTCCGGTGCCCAGCATGAATTGCCACAGTCCGGTGGCTCCTGCACGGGAAACTGCACGAGGATTGAGCGCCGACTCAATCACCGCCATGTATTTCAGTTCCAGCGGCAAGCCATACGAATCAAGCACATCTTCAATCATCGGAAAATAATATTCCTGTAAGCCAAGAAGAACCTCTAATTTATCTTTTCGCCGGATGGAATAAGCATGAATATAGTTCCTTACGACGTTGTTGTAGGTGAGATTGACCAAAGAAGGTAATTTTTTCAGCCGTTCGATATAAATTGAATCGTGCAATTCCTTGACAAATGACAGTTCATCATTTGCATATTCCACAATCATCGAATCGTTCCCTGTTGCAGGCAACATCAGACCGCCGCGCTTTAGGCTGTCGACTTCTATCAAAAGGCTATCTATCGGTTCGGAAGGCTCTTGTGCCCATAGCGTAAGCGGGACGATAGCCAGCGCTAAAATATGTATTTTTTTAAGTATCATCAAGTCAAAAAGAAAAGCACAAATTTACGCCAATTTTTGGAGAATGCAATAAATCATCGTGAAAAATTTTCGGTTGTGCACGAATGGATAAATTATCATCCACATTATAGTCAAATAAATGAGCGTCCACATTGGCATCCACCACCACCATCAGATAGCTGATGACCACCGCAATGATGGCATAGTCGCGGTATTTCCGGTAAACATCCTTTCTGTTGGTAAGGTATTGTTCCACGGGGTAGGTCGGAGGAAAATTTAAACTTTCATGCGAGTTCGTATAAATGTCGCCATCTTTGAAATCAATATAGGCTCTTCGGTATTTTTGATATTTATTTTGGTAGTTAATAAGGAAATAGGTGGAGCCGCCGATAAGCGCCCAAGCCAAGGGAACTTTCCAGTATTTTCGATTGTAAATCTGTCCTAATCCGGGAAGAGCCGCCGACATGATGGTGGCTTTCGCAGGGATCACCTTTCTGGCTTGAAGGGTATCAACCGGATATATTTTTTCTGAAAACGAAGTATCCTCAACGGTGATCATCTCCGGCTCCGTAAGTTGGATAACTGTCAGCGTGTCTTTTACGTGTTCTGTCTGTCCTTTTACAGAAAGGTGGAACAGCAAAAAACAAGCCACAAGAAAGACTTTTTCACCCATTTTCCGATATTTTTTCAGCCAACTGGAGGATATGTTGAAATTCGTCATCGGTGCGGAAATGGATGGTGATGCGTCCTGCACCGGAAGTATCGCGTTTCAAATCCACCTTTGCGCTGAAATATTTGCCTAAACGTTCTCTGATTGGCTCGTTTTCAGTGTCGGGAACCACTACCGGTGGCTTGGGGTCTATGAATACCACTTTCCCGTGATTTTCAGCCTGTTCGGTGGTTTCGTCGTTTTCTTCCTGAATGTTCTCAACAACCGGAGATGTCTCAACAACCGGAGATGTCTCGACAACTGGAATATCCGGCAGAACAGGCTGTTTTTTCTGTTTTACCATCTCTTCCACCTGCCGCACCGACAAGCCGTTTTCGATGATTTCACTGAGCAGTTGTACCTGCAATTCGCTGTCTTCGATGCTCACCAAAGCGCGTGCGTGTCCCATCGACAGAAAATCGCCCTGTATGGCTTTCTGAATTTCAGCAGGTAAACTCAGCAGACGGAGATAATTAGCTACGGTTGCCCTTTTTTTGCTCACCTTTTTGCTTACTTCTTCCTGCGTAAGTGACAATTCGTCAATCATACGCTGGTAGCTGATGGCTATATCAATGGCATTCAGGTCTTCGCGCTGAATATTTTCCAACAATGCTATTTTCAGCAATTCTTCGTCACCAACCTGCCGCACAAAGGCAGGAATTTGTTTCAATCCCGCCAATTTGGACGCACGATAGCGCCTTTCACCCGATACAATCTGGTATTTGCCTCCACCGATTTCGCGAACGGTGACGGGTTGTATGATGCCCACCTGCTGGATGGAGTCTGCCAATTCTTCCAAGGCTTCTTGATCGAAAGTGGTTCGTGGATTGGATGAATTGACAATGATATTCTCAATAGCAATGTCACTGGTGGCATTGGCTATCGGATTGGTGACGGACTGTCGAAGGATACTGTCTATGCCTCTTCCTAACTGTTTTGCCATGTTGTTTTATATAGATGGATTTTTTTGAATCAATTCGCTTGCAAGATTCATGTAATTGATCGCTCCGGGCGATTTTGCTTCGTACAGAATCACCGGTTTCCCGTAACTGGGTGCTTCACCGATTTTGGTATTCCGCTGTATGACAGATTTCATCACCAATTGCTGGAAATGGCGCGACACTTCTTCCACTACCAACTTGCTAAGGCTGGTGCGCGAATCGTACATGGTGAGCACAAACCCTTCAATTTCCAACGACGGATTCAGATTGGACTGTATCAAGCGAATGGTATTGAGCAGTTTACCCAAACCTTCAAGCGCAAAAAACTCGCACTGAACGGGTATCATTACCGAATCGGCTGCTGCGAGAGCATTGGTGGTAATCAACCCCAGCGATGGTGCACAATCTATCAGCACATAATCGTACTCGTCTTTCACCTGTCCGATGATTTCCTTCATAAGAAATTCTCTCTGAGGCACATTGATGATTTCTATTTCCGCACCCACCAAGTCAATATGCGATGGGATGAGATGCAGTCGGGATATTTCCGGATCTTTGCATTGGATGATCGCATCTTTAGGATTAGCGTGGTCTATCAGGCATTCATAAATACTGGTTCCGACTTCTTGTAAATCAAAACCCAATCCGGATGTGGCATTGGCTTGCGGGTCGGCATCTACCAACAAAACATTCTTTTCGAGTATCGCCAAGCTGGCAGCAAGATTGATAGCGGTAGTGGTTTTTCCAACTCCGCCTTTCTGATTGGCGATAGCAATTACTTTTGACATTTTCTTTTGTTTAATTTATCCTGTAAATTATTGTATATCAATTCAATTCAATTTAATTGCCAATATACAATAAGATACAAAGGTAAAGTTTTTCTCTGAAAGAAGAAGCACAAAATAAAAAAAATTACAACCGATAATCGGTTATTTTCAGTGATTCAATTCTTTCCAACTTCTGCAACATCGTTGCGGAAAGATTTTTGCGCACCGTTACTCGCATGGAACAACTGAGGTTGAAATGCTGTTGGGAACATTCCAAATCCATGTCTTTAAGCACTTTGAGTATCCGGTTCATATCGGGATAATCGAATGTGAAAAGAAAACTTTCGGTGACTGTGCCGGGCACGATGTCCGCATGAGAGAGGGCATCCAGCGTTGCTTGCTTGTAGGCTTGCATCAATCCACCCACTCCAAGCAGCACACCGCCGAAATAACGTACCACTACCACCAAAACATTGGTTAATTCGAAGGAAATGATTTGTCCAAGTATAGGTTTTCCGGCTGAATTGGAAGGCTCGCCATCGTCGTTGACGCGGTAATGTTCGCCGTCAGCGCCCAATCGCCATGCAAAGCAATGATGGCGGGCGTCAAAATATTTTTTCCGCAAAGCGTCCACCTTCTCCTTGATGGTTTCCTCGTCGTTCACAGGATAGGCAAAAGCCATGAATTTACTGCCTTTTTCCTTGTAAATCCCCTCGGATGCCGCTGTAATTGTCAAAAAAGAATCTTTCAAATGGATAAATTAAGCGTTTATCGGTGCTCGTTCGGTTGTGTTCCCAGCATACATTACATTATACGTTAAACCGGAAATGCATGATGTCACCGTCCTGCACCACATAATCCTTGCCTTCTACGGCTATTTTGCCGGCTTCGCGACAGGCAGCCTCCGAATTGTAATGAACATAGTCGGTGTATTTGATGACTTCCGCACGGATAAAGCCTTTCTCGAAGTCGGTGTGGATAATACCGGCGGCTTGCGGCGCTTTGGTACCCTTAATGTATGTCCACGCCCTTGATTCGTCCTTTCCGGTGGTGAAATAGGTTTCCAAATTGAGCAGTGAATAAGCGGCTTTAATCAGTCGAGCAACGCCCGATTCCTCCAACCCCATTTCTGTCAGGAACAACTGTCGCTCTTCAAAGGTTTCAAATTCAGCGATTTCCGCCTCCGTTTTGGCGGCTACCACCAACAGTCCTGCTTGTTCGCTTTTGACGGCGGCGGCAACAGCATCTACGTGTTGATTGCCTTTCAGCACGGAAGCCTCGTCAACATTGCATACATAGAGCACCGGTTTGTCGGTGAGCAGGAAGAAATCCCGTGCTATTTTGCGGTCGTCCTTGTTGTCAAGTTGTACCGTTCGCGCCGATTTGCCCTGGCGGAGAGCATCCTGATACTGCAACAGGATTTCGTACATCCGTTTAGCGGTTTTGTCGCCTCCTGTTTGCGCCTGTTTCTGCACCTTTCCTATGCGCGACTCGATGGTTTCAAGGTCTTTCATCTGCAATTCCGCATCTATGATTTCCTTGTCGCGAACAGGATTAACGCTGCCGTCCACGTGCGTCACGTTGTCGTCTTCAAAACAGCGCAACACGTGCAGGATAGCATCCGTTTCGCGAATGTTGGCAAGGAATTTGTTGCCCAAACCTTCGCCTTTGCTTGCACCTTTCACCAAACCGGCAATATCTACTATCTCAACTGTTGTAGGAATCACCTTTGGCGGTTTATCTATCTCTGCAAGTCTTGTCAATCGCTCATCAGGGACAGTAATCACGCCCACATTAGGCTCAATCGTACAAAACGGGAAATTTGCCGCCTGCGCTTTGGCATTCGACAAACAATTAAAAAGAGTGGACTTGCCAACATTTGGAAGCCCAACAATACCACATTGAAGCGCCATTTATATTTTATTAATTTGTGCAAAAGTACATAAAAATTTCGATTTCCAAGCGCGTGGATACATGATGGCAATTATATCTTTTTTTATTTCAGTGTAACACGCATGATGCAGGGGTTATCGTTTAAGTTAGCCTTATACGATGCAAATTGCTCAGGAACTGGTTGTTGATTTGATTTTTTATCGCTTATAAATTCATAAACAGAAAAACTTTTATATACGCATTCACCATATACTGTACCCTTTTCAGGGAAAAAATCAGGACCGCCGTCCAAGTCATTCTTTATTTCACCCTTGTTGTGGTCAATGATATTGTATCCAACATTTTGATTTTTAAAATAAATAATCCGAAAAGTATTTCCATAAGTTGTACCTCTCATAAACATGAAATTGCGGGTTTCCATCAATACTATCAAATCATTATTGCGTTGCGGCACTTCAAAATATCCTGTTTGGTCGCCTTG
>JAITTD010000015.1 GCA_031287245.1 Bacteroidales bacterium | reverse complement strand
CGCCAGTGGCGGAATCGTTTGTCAGAGTGCTGGCGCTGGTTTTAGTGTTGCGCTGACAGCCACAGATGCAACCACGGATGTTACGGCAACCACTGCTTTCCGCATAGAATTGGTCAGCGGCGATAATATCATAGCAAACGCTGAACTCGGCATACAGCCTTCTTCGTGGGCGCCGACGCCGGTAGCAGCGGGCAAGGCTACCTATCGTGCTGTGCCGCTGTTCGAGAACCGCGAGGGTATCGCCGCAATATTTACGCTGGAAGCGCGTCCGGCTTACGGATTTGCCGATTTTAGCGATCTGATTTTTGACAATGGCGACCTCGTGCAGGCTGTCAACCTGAACGCATTGGTACCGGCTGGCGCTATGGTGACATGGACGAACTACAACACTGACATCGGGTTGCCCGCATCCGGCGCAGGAATCATCCCTGCGTTCCGCGCAAGCAATACCACAGCAACCGCTATCGCAAGCCTTCTTGAGTTCACGCTGGTATATGCCGATGGGAAAGGCTGTCCAAATCTTTCCACACGGCATACCATCACCGTGAATCCGAAAACGAATCTGGATTATGATTTGATGGCAAGTGCAACGGTCGCCAATAACGGAATCGTTTGTCAGGGCGGACAATTTAATGTTACGCTGGGATCCAATCCTGCGGGAGCCTCTTTCCGCATAGAATTTGTAAGCGGTGACAACATCATTGCAGGTGCTTTCCCCCAACCATTCTCTGGAAGCACGTGGCAGCCGACACCGGTAGCAGCGGGCAAGGCTACCTATCGTGCTGTGCCGCTGTACGAGAACCGCGAGGGTATCGCTGTCACTTTTACGTTGGAAGCGCTGGCTTCTTTGTCAGCCATTAGCATAAGCGATTGGAGTTTCCAAAACGGCGATTTTACGCCGAGCATTAACCTGAGTTCATTGCTTCCGACAGGCGCTGTGGCAAACTGGACAAACGACAAGCCTGAAATTGGGTTGCCCGCAAGCGGTGCTGGAATCATCCCAGCGTTCCGCGCCACCAATACTGGCACTGGGGACTTAGTTGCCAGCATTGAAGTTGAATTGAAATATGCAGATGGCATGTGTCCTACATCATCGACACCACTGTGCACCATCACAGTGACGCCGAAAACCATTGAAGATGCCGATTTGATGATACAGCCTGTGGAAAGTCAGGTAGTTTGCTCAGGAAGCCCTTTCACGGATGTTACCCTGACTGCTTCCCACCGTTTCAACACGCCTTTTAGCGATCCAACCTCCTTTCTATTGGAACTGATTGACGGCAAAGATATATTGGGGACGGGGACTATCCAAACGATTCCGTCTTCCAATCATACGGCTCCATGGAACATCAGTACCGCTTCTGCTACCACCACCGGCTACGGCACCTACCGTGTTACGCCTGTGTGGAACAACAAGCGCGGAACATCATCGGTGTTCACTCTGCGGCGTTTGCAGGAAGCCTCGGTAGAGCCGGTGAGCGATATTGTGCTGTGCAACAACAGCGCTTTGCCGTTGATTCATTTTACAGGCAGCGCCAACACCGTGTTTAAATGGGAAATAGTGGATGGTGCAGGCGCTCCCACCGTGTCACTCTTGGGACTTCCCGACAGAGGCAGCAACGAAATCACCCTCAATCGCGTCATCAACAGTACCAACCACCTCATTTCCGACAGTGTGAAAGTGACGCCGATACTCGTCAGCGCGGAAACAGGGCTTTGTCCTGCTCCTACTCCGTTCGTTTTCCAAATTATAGTGATGCCGACGCCGGTAACCCATCCCGTGGAAAACCTGTTAGTGGGTGAAAATCAGCCAGTAGCGGAAATTCCTTTTACCGGAACAGCCACCAAATTCCTGTGGACCAACAGTAATCCGTCTATCAGCACTGCTGCGCCACTCGTCTATTCAGGCGAAGGTCATTTTCCGGCGTTTACCTCCCAAAACACCGGAGGAGATCCTGTCGTCAGCCAGATTGCAGTGACGCCGGTGTACGAATATACGCATAACACGAAAATGCACGTGTGTGAAGGCGAACCGATGGAATTTTATATCTGCGTTGCCATCAAACCCTACATTGATCCGATTGCCGACATCACAGTGTGCGAAAACGGATTTATTCAGCCTATTAGGCCAGTAGGACTTCCCGATGGAAGCAGTTACCACATCACTTGGGCAGGCGGCGAGGACGTAGGATTACCCAGTCATTTGGATTATTCAACACAAAAAAGGAAATATATTCCGCCGGTAGCAGCCGCCCATATCCACACGGGATTGGACTATCTGGATATTCCAAGTAAAAGCACCGTAATCGTGACGCCATTACTCACTTTCAACGGACAGGATTTTACAGGCGACGAGGTGGAATTTACCATCACCGTATTGCCCGAAACTCGACCGAAAACAGGCTACGAACAGAATCAATCCGAGGAAATATCGGGCTGCATCAGTTCCGACATTGTGCTGAATGTGCTGGCAAACGGCTACAACCTGCATTACCAGTGGTACAAAGATCATTTCCCGATTGCAGGCGCTACCTCGCCAACCTATACCATCACGGCTTCCGACAATGCCATAGGAAGATATTATGCAATGGTGACAGGCAATTGCAACAGCGTACAAACCAAAACATGGAACATCACAGTGAAACCCAATGTGGTAAGCCAGCGATGGGACGATGTGCTGGTGCTCAACTGCAACACTGCGCTCAACGGCGGGTACGACTTTGTCAGTTATCAGTGGTATGCTGTCAATGGCGGCAAACTTGACGGCAAGGATATGTCCTATCTGTATTTTGAAACCGGAATGGATCGTGACGACAAATACTTTGTGTCAGCCATCACCCGCGACGGATTGGTGTTTGAATCGTGTCCGGTGGAACTCAGACCTGTCGTGCCGATGGACATCACTATTTACCCGAATCCGGTACGCTGCGGTTCGGAAGTGACCATCGAATTTGCCAACCACAACCCGCAAACCGTCATTCAATTGCTCGACATGATGAGCCGGGTAGTGAACGTAGCCAAACCCGACGGACCACGCATCACTTTACGTGCGCCTGCCTTGCCGGGTATCTACGTCATCCGTATCGTGACGGGCAACGACATTCGTTCTTTTAAATTAGTGGTAGAATAATATTAAAACATAAACATATAAAATATAACATATAATGAAAAAGTTTTTGATCATGATATTGGCAGGATTTTGTGCAACGTCTGTTTTCGGACAGGGGCAGGCGCATGAAACCAGCCTTGGAGAATATATCAAACAAAACAAGCAAAACAGACATGAATATTCCATTTGGGGCGGCGGTGGCATTTCCACCCTCCGTTATTCGTCTGTGACAGGCTCGCACTCTGTCGGAACGGGGAGTCTTGGTTATCTCGGTGGCATAGGTTACAGTTATGCTGTGCTGTATAACTGGAGTTTGTCCGCTGGCGCCGAATATTCTTTCCTGCAGGACATTCTGCGCATACCGCTGTTGGCGGACAGATATACCACGTCCGATGAAACATCGCGCTATGCATACCATGTATTTGTGGACGGGCAGGATATCCAGCAAAGGCATACTGCCGCCTACATCAATATCCCGTTGTTAATCAAATTCCAAACGAACGAGATATGGCTGGGCGTGAAATGGTATGCCAATGCAGGGGTGAAAGTGGGTATCCCGATAAGCGGCACTTACGGCACCAAAGGCGACATCTCTACCAAAGGCTGGGAAGTGGACGCTTCCGGCGGCTACACCACCAATGACCCTTTTACCGGAATGCCGTCGCACGGATGGGGAATGCACAAGTATGATTCGTGGAACAACAAAAGTTTTACGTTCAAAACGAATGTCGCCCTCAGCTTTGAAACGGGTATGAAATGGCGGTTGAAACAGGATGAGAAATGGTTTCTTTACGCAGGTGTGTACGTTGATTACGGATTGACCGATGTTCGCTCGGGAAGTGACAACAAACTGTTTGACTACAACGACCGCTCGCCGGAATATGCCACCCATTCGGCATTCCATTCGCGCTATGAAGACAATTCGCGTCCCTACACAGATAAAGTCAGCAGTTTTTCCGCAGGCATCAAAGTGCAGTTGGCTTTCGGCTCCAAACCGTTTACCATGAACAAACCCGTCAAACCTGAATATGAGGGATTGACAGCACCGCAGGCGGAAGAAATCATTTCCACCAATGTGGACAGAGTGATTGAGTTCCAAAAGGAAGCTTTCGAATCATTAAAACCGGTTGAACGTGCTGAACGCGACCACGATTTCATCTATTCCATCTCTGGGTTTGAGTTCAATAAAGCCGATATACAACCATTTATGGTGCCGATTTTGGAAGAAGTGTTACGACTGTTGCACAAATATCCCACAGTGCGCCTGCGACTCAGCGGACATACGGATGACGTAGGCAATGAGGATGCCAATGAAAAGTTGGGGCTGCGACGTGCAGAAGCCGTAAAAGAATATTTTGTACTAAGGGGCATTGGAGTAGATCGCTTTGAAACGACTTCTTCCAGCGAAACCATCCCGATGCTGCCCAACGAAGATGAAGCCAAACGCAGGGTCAACCGAAGGGTTGATATTACCTCCACCAGCACACAATAAAATTTTTTCTTTGATTTATTTATTTAGGAAAAAAGCCTGTATCTCAGTATGCAGGCTTTTTTTTTCAATTGTTAATTATTAATTGTTAATATTAATTTATGCTTCAGCAGGATTCAGCATACGAACCCAAGTCCCGCAGGGACATCAATTGTCAATTGTCAATTGTCAATTATAAAAAAATATCGTATCTTTGGGCTTCATAAAACAGACAGAAATAAGCATAACAGACTGTATATTAAAAATGAAAGGGATATTGATCATCTTGGCGCTTTGCTCTGCGCCGTTTGTATGTACACACAGCAAGGATATTCATCCCCTTGTCAATGCACACAACAGCAAGGGGATTCATCCCCTTGTCAACGCACACAACAGCAAGGGGATTCATCCCCTTGTTAACGCACACAACAGCAAGGGGATGAATCCCCTTGTTAGTGCGGACAGCAGCAAAGAGATTCATCCCCTTGTCAGCGACATCCGAAGGCAAATGACGAATTTGGTGTGGGAAGGGCGGTTGGATTCGGTCATGACGATGCTTGAAAATTTTGAGCAAGACCATCCCCGGTTAAAGGCAGTAGCCCCGTCGGAACGGCTGTTGCTGTATTTTTGGTCGGAGCGATACGGGGACATTTTCCGCTTTTTGCGGCAGAAGAAGGAAGTGTCAAGTTTCGAGTTGGAAGTTTCGGGTTCCAAGTTGGAAGACTCTCTCTCTTTTTTGGGTGATGAGGGCTTGTGGAACGTGCTCTCACACAAAACATCCGAACATATCAGCGATTTGTACGATTGGATTGACCAGACGGATCTGTATGACGACGAGATACAGTTTCTTCGCGACCTGCTGGCTGATTTGACAAAAGAAGACGAACTGCAAGCCACTGATAAAAGACTGTCCGCATACAGGGAGGACACATCCGACCAACCCTCTTCTTCCGAATGGAGCTTTGGCATGGGTTTGGAGGCAGGACCTGCTTTCTTTTCGGGCGATATCACCCGAATTTTTCAGCCCAAGGCATATTTCTCATTAGATTTCGACCTGAGATCGAATCGCTGGGATATGGCTTTTCTGTTGCAATTTGCTGCCACATCACTCCAACGCGACGTCCCGTTAAAAGACAGCGTTACGATTTGGGGAAAAGGCGCCACCGCCGATTTTCTCAATATGGGACTCACCCTTGGTTATGCCGTTGTCAAAAACGACTGGTTCAGATTTACGCCATACGTGGGTTTGATGGTGAACACCATCCGACCGACCGAAACGGCTATCGCCAATGACGCAAATCTGTCAAAAGTCAATATTGTATCCTTTGGGCAGTGTTATGGCGCCACAGCACAACTCCGAATCTGTCAAATTCGCGAGTTGAATGCCGAAATGACGTTCATCACCCGCTTTCAATACGTGCCTCACGCCTACAACCATTCGGGAGTGCGCTATCAGGGCGACTTCTGGTCGCTGATGTTCGGGCTGTCTTTCTACGGATTTTTCTCAAATTGAATTTCATTCTTAAAGCAATTATGTCATCTTTCACACATCTTCACGTTCACACTCAGTATTCCACGCTCGACGGCGCTTCGCAAATCCCCGCTTTGGTGGACAAAGCCATCGCCGATGGCATGACAGCCGTAGCCATCACCGACCACGGCAATATGTACGGGGTGAAAGAGTTTTACAACTATGTAAAGAAGATAAATGAAAAAGTGGACGACGAGAGCAAACGTTTCAAACCAATCATCGGCTGCGAGGTGTATATGGCGCCTGAGAGCCGCTTTGAAAAACAAAAATACGCCGACAAGCCCAGCCGTTATCACCTCCTCCTTTTGGCAAAAAACAAGACCGGCTACCAAAACCTTGCCAAATTGGTCTCGCTCGGTTTTACGGAAGGTTTCTACGGAAAACCGCGCATTGACCGAGAACTGCTGGAAAAATATCACGAAGGCTTGATAGTGACCTCTGCCTGTATCGCCGGCGAAATCCCGCGTAAAATTGCTGCCGGCAACATTCCCGCAGCGGAAGAAACAATACAGTGGCTGAAAACGATTTTTGCCGACGATTTTTACATCGAACTGCAGCGACACCCCACCAACAAACCCGGAGGAGTGAAGGATGTGTTTGAAAAACAGCAGAAAGTAATTCCGATACTGGTTGATTTGGCTAAAAAGCATGGAATAAAGTGCATCGCCACCAACGACGTGCATTTTGTCAACGAGTCGGAAGCCGAAGCACACGAGCGATTGCTGTGCATCAGCACCGGCGCCAAACTGACCGACGAAAAGCGGATGCGGTACACCAAGCAGGAATGGTTTAAAACCACTGCCGAGATGAACGCCATTTTTGCCGATATGCCCGAAGCGCTGAGCAATACGAATGACATTGCAGACAAGGTAGAATATTACGACATCGACCACAAGCCGATTATGCCCAATTTCCCCTTGCCGGAAGGATTTACCAACGACGACGATTATCTTCGCTACCTTACGGACGAAGGCGCCAAAAAACGCTACCCTAATATCGACGACGCCACACGGGAGCGGATTGATTTTGAACTGAATGTGATTAAAAACATGGGCTTCCCCGGATATTTTCTGATTGTTCAGGATTTTATAGCCGCTGCCCGAAATATGGGCGTGTCGGTAGGTCCCGGACGCGGCTCGGCTGCCGGCTCGGTGGTGGCATACTGCTTGCGGATTACCGACATAGACCCGCTCAAATATGATTTGCTGTTTGAACGTTTCCTCAACCCCGACCGTATATCCTTGCCCGATATTGACATCGACTTTGATGATGACGGGCGTGGAAAAGTATTGCAATGGGTAAGCGAGAAATACGGGCGCAACTGCGTGGCAGGCATTGTAACCTTCGGAACGATGGCTGCCAAATCGGCGATCAAGGATGTGGCGCGGGTGGAAGACCTCTCGCTGAACGAATCGAACCGCCTCAGCAAACTGATTGACGAAATTCCGCGTGACAAAAAAGTCAACATCAAAACCGCCATAGAAACGGTACCGGCAATGAAAGAAGCACTGAACAGCGCCGACCCGCTGATTGCCGAAACCATCAAATACGCACAGATGCTCGAAGGCACCGTTCGCCAAACAGGAGTGCATGCCTGCGGAACCGTCATCGGACGAGACGACCTGAGCAACTTCATCCCCATCAGCGCCACCTACGACAAGGATGGAAACGTTGACCAACTGGTGGCTCAATACGAAGGCTCGTTTATCGAAGAAGTGGGAATGATTAAGATGGACTTCCTCGGTTTGAAAACCCTTAGCATCATTACCGAGGCAATCTCGAACATCAAACAGCGAAACGGTATTGACATCGACATCGACTCAATTCCCATCGACGACGCGCCCACCTACGAACTTTACAGCAAGGGCGACACAACGGGCACATTCCAGTTCGAGTCCGACGGTATGAAAAAATACCTGCGCGAACTCAAACCCACCAAGTTTGAAGACCTCATCGCGATGAACGCCTTGTATCGCCCCGGTCCTATGGACTATATCCCCGACTTTATCGACCGTAAAACGGGACGTAAGCCCGTCGTTTACGACATCCCTATCATGGCTGAACGTTTGAAAGAAACTTACGGCATCACGGTATATCAGGAACAGGTGATGCTTCTAAGTCGCGACCTGGCAGGATTTACCCGCGGACAAAGCGACGAGTTGCGAAAAGCAATGGGCAAGAAGATAAAGGAAAAACTGGATAAACTGAAGCCCAAATTTGTGGATGGCTGCAAAGCCAACGGACACAACGAGAAGACTGTTGAAAAAATATGGGCTGACTGGGAAAAATTTGCTTCCTACGCCTTCAATAAATCGCACGCCACCTGCTACTCCTGGGTGGCATACCAAACGGCTTACCTCAAAGCCAATTATCCATCGGAATACATGGCGGCAGTGCTGAGCCGAAGCATCTCAAACATTACGGACATCACCAAATTCATGGACGAATGTCGACACATGGGCATCGAAGTGTTGGGACCGGATGTCAACGAAAGCAACCAGACCTTCACCGTCAACAAACAGGGCAACATCCGCTTCGGATTGGGCGCCATCAAGGGCGTAGGCAGCAACGCAGTGGCAGGTATTGTGGAAGCACGCAATAAAACGCCGTTCAAAGACATTTACGATTTTGTAGAACGGGTGAACTTGCAGGCTTGTAACAAAAAAAACATGGAAGCGCTGGCACAAGCAGGAGCCTTTGACAATTTACAGGGCGTGAAGCGCGAACATTTCTTTGCCGAAACCAATCCGGGCGAAACATTCACCGACGTGTTGCTGCGATTTGGCAACAAAATGCAAACAGGCAAAGAAATGACGCAAAATTCGCTGTTCGGCGGAAACAACGCCGTAGCCATCACACGCCCCGAAATACCGAAAACGGAAGATTGGAGCATCCTCGAAAAACTCAACCGCGAAAAAGACCTTATCGGAATGTATCTGTCCGCCCATCCGTTGGATCCCTTTCGGTTGGAAATGGAGCAATGGACAAATATGCAACTGTCGGAAATGGAAAATATCAACCGTTTGGAAGGGAGAGAATTTTCTGCGGCAGGACTGGTAACAGCCGCCAAAGACGCCATCGGAAAAACGGGAAAACCTTGGGGCGCACTGACGCTGGAAGATTTCAGCGGTTCGTTCGAATTTCGCTTTTTCGGGAAAGACCACGATGCGTTTCATCAATATCTGCACGAAGGATATCCGCTGTTCATCAGAGGCAGCATACAGCGAAACTATAGGCAGGAACTGGAACCCAAGATTACTAAAATAGCCTACCTCAGCAGTGTGAGAGAAGATATGCTGAAAAGCGTATCGCTCTTGCTGCCCTTAGAAAGCATTTCCGACACCCGAATGACGGATTTGAGTACGCTCATGGAGGCGCATCAGGGGAAAACAAAACTCAAATTCAAGATATTCGACAAAGAAAACAACCAACAGGTAGAATTGTTTTCGCGCAAACATCGGATAGATTTTAGCAATGAACTGGTGACAGACCTTGAAAAATTAGGCGTGGAATTTAAAATGAATTAAAGAGTTGTCAATAAATAAATGTATCAATTTGAGATTTATTTCTATTGATATGAATGTCCTACGGACAAGCGAACGTTCCCCGTTAGGGGATACATCAATAAATCCCGAGAAAAATGGCTAAATCTTTTTTTGAGGTGCTATGATGCCCGAAGGGCTTGATTTTCATAACCGCAGGCGAGCGAAGCGTTGCCTGCGGTAGTGCGAACACACAAACACTACTGCCTGAAAGGCAGCACTAAAAGGCTACCAATTCACGTCCTGCCTTTCAGGCAGGGCTGACGGAGGGCGCTTCTACCGCAGGTCGATGACCTGCGGTTATGAAAATCCCGCCCATTCGGGCGACAAGCAAATTCCTCTCAGCATGCATAGTCAGTAAAAATAGAGCACCTCAAAAAAAGATGTAGCCAGAGAAATGGTGATTGAGATTTATTTCTATTGATATGAATGTCCTACGGACAAGCGAACGTTCCCCGTTAGGGGATACATATCAATAGAAAATAGGATACAGGCATCCTCCAAAACCTCATAGAGGTTTCACCATATAATCGAGGCTTTTGTTATAGTTATTTATTAAAGGATACTAAGAATGTCTTAACTCCTAAGTTAATGCATCATTAACCGACTAGTTAATGCATCATTAACCGACTAGTTAATGCATCATTAACCGACTAGTTAATGCATCATTAACCG
>JAITTD010000208.1 GCA_031287245.1 Bacteroidales bacterium | reverse complement strand
CCGCAACTGGAATTTGCCAACAATAAAGCAGTCAATGAGCAAACCGAACAAAATCCGTTCAGCGGACAGTAATTTTTTTGGTGAAGGTTTCAAATGAAAAGGGGCGAAAAAATCGCCTCTTTTTTGTTTTTTTTTGTAACCTGATCCATTCAATTGCGTCAAATGTATGAAAACAAAAAATAGTATTCATCTTTAAAATTTTAACAATTATGTTTGATAGTTTTTTAAATCCGATCGTCATCACTTTAGGTATTATGTATACCTTGTACAAATTAGTCGAAGTGCTTGCTCACCGCAAGGAACGCTTGAATTTGGTAGAGAAACTTGATTTCAGTGCGGGAGCAACGCCACTTGAACACATCGGGCGGTGGCTTATGCCCCTGTCAACACCATCCAATTCGTCCTTTTCAACTTTGCGTATAGGGCTATTGCTGATTGGTATTGGGTTAGGGCTTGGAATAGCCACTGCGATACCGCACATAGCAGGTATAACGGATTGGGAATTTAGAGGTCAGGTGCTTTGTGCCTTGATGATGGTGTTCGGCGGATTGGGTTTGCTAATAGCCTATCTGATAGAGCAGAAGAAGAAAAAGCAATGATTTTAGCAGAACCGTTCTGCCTCTTCCATAGAGCGCTGAACGCAATCTTCGAGCGACAGCCCTTTGAAATAGTTGCCCAACAGGTAAATGCTGTCGCTCTTTTTTTGATTCGCCACTTGTGCTGTCATGTTCAGGTGGCGGATTCGCAGTGACGGCAATATATGCGTGGTGAGGCTGTGCCCCGTTACGTCCGACGGTTGAATGTTGAGTGTGCGGCAGGCGATTTCCCACTTTTCGCTGTCGGTTTTGGCGCCTTGCGCGAAATGGAAAGTGAAGCACCGCAAGTCGGGATGCTCCGTCAAATCCCTTGACACAGCCGAGAAAAAATCATCGCTGAGCGGGATAATGCCTGCCATGCGTTCGGCAGTCAGCCATTTTGCAGGCACCACAACGCTAAATGATTCTGAGTGGAACATGGGGATGTCTGCCAGCAAGGCAGCCAATTCAGGTTCCAGTTCATGCAGCAATGCCGCAGCAGATGAAGGGTCTGTCGCCAAGGCAATGGATGTTGCCTGCCACGTCTCGCCCGATGCGGCAGTGACCTCATACAAGCCATTGTTATGGCTGATGTTTTTCACCGTTGCAGATGCCGTTACCGGAAAACCGGCTTTGGCAGCGATGGTGTTCACCATAGCGGAAAGCCCTCCTGCGAAAGAAAAACTGCGCGGATGATTCTCGTGGTGCGAATCGCGTTTTTTCATCAACATTTCTGCGGGATAATCATCGGCAGGCTGCGAAAGGATTGCCCTGAACGCTTTGGAAAAAAGATGGTCGTAGTTGCGACTGCCCAATATACAGCGGTAATATTCCCTGACGGTTTTTCCCTTTTTGCCGACAATCAAGGCTCTGGGAGCATGCAGCAACATACCGGGAATGTACAAACCCGAAGCGATATTCTTCAAACCTTTCGGCGTGTGAAGTTTGTACGTGTATCTTCTGTTTAATTGCCGGATATTGCCGCTTTCGCCCAATGCATCAACGATGGACAACAGGGATACATAACTGTTGTAGCAGGTATGTGCGCCTGTTTCGTACCAAAAATCGGTATTAGCGAGTGTTTTGGTGTGTATCTGCCCGCCAATTCTGTCGTCTTTTTCGAGCAACAACACTTGTTTGCCCGCTTTATGCAGGCAATGGGCAAAACTGATTCCGCTGATTCCGCCGCCTGTTACGATACAATCATACATGATTTCCCTTCGACAGATTTATTGAACGGAAGCCGTTTTTTCAATATCCTTAAAATACCTGTATGTTCCCACTTTCAGTTCGGCGGTGGCATCTTCGTCGCACACAATGATTCCTTTGGGGTGCAGTTGGAGCGCCGATATGGTCCACATTTGGGTAACGCCCCCCTCAACGGCATGATGCAGCGCCCGTGCCTTGTTGTATCCGTTGACAATGATGAGCACTTCCTGCGAATCAAGCACGGTGCCTACGCCCACCGTAAGTGCGGTTTTAGGCACAAGCGCAAGATTGTTGTCGAAAAAACGTGAATTGGCAATCACCGTATCGGTGGTGAGCGTCTTCACTCTTGTGCGCGATGCCAACGACGAGCCGGGTTCGTTGAATGCCACGTGACCATCGGGACCTATTCCGCCAAGGAACAGGTGAATGCCGCCGCAGGACTTGATTTTATCTTCGTAGCGTTGACATTCTGCCGCCAAATCGGGCGCATTCCCGTTGAGAATATTCACATTTTCAGCAGAAATATCAATGTGGTTGAAAAGATTTTGCCACATGAAAGAGTGATAACTCTGCGGGTGGTCTTGCGGAATCCCCACATATTCATCCATATTGAAGGTAATCACGTGTTTGAACGACACTTTGCCCGCCTTGTTCAGACGAGTCAATGCCTGATAGGTGCCGACAGGCGACGAACCCGTAGGCAAGCCCAACACAAACGGCTTCTTTTCTGATGGCGCAAACCGGTGGATGGCAGCAACAATGTAATCAGCCGCCCATTGCGACAACTGTTCGTAATTCGGTTGGATAATAAGACGCATAATGATACATATTTATATGAGTGCAAAAATACATCTTTTTTGAAGATTTCTTCGATCTTTCTGTATTTTTTTGGTTAAATGGATGTAACAATCTGATTTTGTGCATTTTAAATTACAGGAATAAATTGTTTCTGATTTGTGTGCATAAAATACCTAAAAAAAATGTAACTTTGTAGTTTGAAATTGATAGATAATGACAGCCGATTTAGAACTCGAAAAGACGCTTTGGCAAACTGCCGACAAACTGCGCAACAATATGGATGCATCTGAATACAAGCACGTTGTATTGGGATTGATATTCCTGAAATACATCTCGGATGCTTTTGAAGCGTTGTTTCAAAAATTGGATGCCGAAAAAAACGAAACCGGTGCCGACCCCGAAGACAAAGACGAATATACCGCCGAACGTGTCTTTTATGTTCCGCCCCAAGCGCGTTGGAAATGGCTGCAAGGTCGTGCCAAACTGCCTTCCATCGGTAAAGATATTGATGACGCGATGGATGCCATCGAAAAAGACAATCCTACACTCAAAGGCGTGTTGCCCAAAGACTATGCCCGTCCGGCATTGGACAAACAGCGGGTAGGCGAGTTAATAGATTTAATCGGCTCTATCTCGTTGAGCAAGGGCGGGAATGAGAAGGGTAAAGATGTTCTTGGCTTTGTGTTTGAATATTTCTTGGGACAGTTTGCCGATGCAGAGGGTAAAAAAGGCGGACAATTCTATACTCCTCAAAGTATCGTAAAACTTTTGGTGGGAGTACTTGCGCCCGAACCTGAGAAGCGCGTGTACGACGGCTGTTGCGGTAGTGGGGGTATGTTTGTACAAAGCGAACGCTTTATTGAATTGCACGAACACCGCAGGGGTAAAATCTCTATTTTCGGACAAGAAAGTAATCCCACCACCTATCGTTTGGCAAAAATGAATTTGGCAATTCGTGGCATTGATGCCAAAATAGAATTGGGAGACACCCTGTTGAGCGATAAATTTCCGGAGTTGAAAGTGGATTACATCTTGGCTAATCCGCCCTTTAATGTGAGCGATTACAAAATAAACGCCACCGAAACCCATAAATGGAAATATGGATTGCCGCCTTCAGGAAATGCTAACTATGCTTGGTTGCAGCATTTTATCAGCAAATTAGCCCCTTATGGCACGGCGGGTATTGTGTTGGCAAATGGGAGTATGAGCAGCGAAATAGCCACCGAGGGGCAAATCAGGAAAGAACTGATTGAAAATGACTTGGTGGATTGTATGGTGGCTTTGCCCGCACAACTGTTTTACAACACACAGATTCCGGCTTGTTTGTGGTTCTTATCCCGCAATAAGACAGAAACTGCCAAATTCCGAAACCGCAGCAATGAAATCCTGTTTATTGATGCTCGCGAAATGGGTACAATGATAAGTCGCAAACAAAAAGAACTTACGGACAGGGACATTGCAAAAATTGCCGATACATATCATCATTGGCGTGGCAAGGAACGGAAAAAGTATAGCGATACGGCGGGCTTTTGCAAATCGGCCAATATTCAGGAAATCCGCAAAAACAATTATGTACTCACGCCCGGCAGATATATTGATTTCAAAGAAGCCGAAGACGACGGACAGGCATTTGACGAAAAAATGCAGCATTTGACAGCGACATTGAAAGCGCAAATGCAAAAGGCGAGTGAGTTGGATAAAGCGATACGGCAAAATTTAAAGAAGATAGGATATGATTTCTAAAAAAAGCATAAAAGAGAGTGATTATAAATCGTGGCTTATTGATTTAAAATCACGCATCAGAAAAAGTCAGCTTAAAGCGGCTGTTCATGCAAATAATGAACTGATAGAATTATATTGGAGTTTGGGTGCCGATATTGTTGCCAAACAAGCAGAATTGGTGTGGGGAAGTGGAGTGATTGAACAACTTAGTGCCGATTTGAAAAATGAATTTCCTGATATGCAAGGATTTTCGAGAACAAATTTACTCTATTGTAAACAATTTTACAATTATTTCTCAATTGTCCCTCAACTTG
>JAITTD010000200.1 GCA_031287245.1 Bacteroidales bacterium | reverse complement strand
ATTGATGATGGTTTCATTATCAATGACCGCTCAAATCGACTGTACAGTCCCCGTATGAATTGCTTTCCTTTATTACACAAAAGCCTCGTAGATACATCTCTGCGAGGCTTTTTGCGTTTAATTAAATCTAAAAATAAACAAATAAAAACGCAACAAAAGCCTTGATTATATTGTGAAACCTCTACGAGGTTTTGGAGGATGCCTGTATCCCCCTAACGGGGAATGTTCGCTTGTCCGTAGGACATTCATATCATCAATAGAAATAAATCTCAATCACAATTCCCCGTTAGGGGATACACAAATTGATACATTTATTGATTGACAACTCCTTAGTGAATTTCAAAACAGAACAAAATCACATTGACCAAGTTATGTTTTTTGTTTTATATCAGGGAAATTCACCAAGTACAGTTTTTCGCTGCTGCGGGTTATGGCGGTGTAAAGCCACCGCAAATATTCCACATTGAGCATCTCTTCCTTGAACCACCCCTGGTCGAGAAAAACGCATCGCCACTGCCCGCCCTGAGCCTTGTGGCAGGTGACGGCATAAGCGAATTTTACTTGCAGTGCATTGAAAAACGGGTCTTCCTTCATTTTTTTGAATCGCTCTTTTTTGGATGGGATGTGTGAAAAATCTTCTGCCACGGCGTTAAACAGTCTTCTGTTCTGTTCCTCGCTGAGGGAAGCGCTTTCGCTTGCCAGCACGTCCAGCAGAATGATAGCCGTGAACTCCTTGTCGCCATAATCAGGCAGCGACAAATCCACCTCGGCAAAGCGAAAACCGTAGCGATCGATATATTTTCGTATGCGTTGCACTTTGGCAATGTCGCCATTGGCTACGAAACTAATGTCCTCGGCATCCTGAATCCAGAAATAATTGTTGCGCACCACCATCAGCAAATCGCCGGAAGTCAGTTCTTCTTCGCGGTACAGAATGCGATTGCGAATCCCTTGGTTGTAGCGGTTTGCCTGCTTATTGGAACGGCAAATCACCATGGTTTCCGCCATTCCGTAGCGGTAGTACGCATCGGCGATAGCCTCTATCAGTTCATCTCCTGCAATGCGCTCGGTATCAGGAAATTTGCTGATTTGCAGGACAGGGCGGTCAACTGAGCCATGTTTGGCTTCTGCTAATTGCTGTCTGAGAAGCGTTGCATTGTAAAGTATGCCCGAATCCTGCGTTTGGCGCATCACTTCCGTCAATTCGTATTCACACACCTGCAAGCCGTAGGACTGTAACTGTTTGCTGTCCAAAGCAGGGCTTTGTTCCTGCCCTACAGGCGGAAGTTGAGCGGTGTCGCCTATGAGAATCAATTTGCAGTTTTTCCCGTTATACACGAATCGGATCAGGTCGTCCAGCAGGTTGCCGCTTCCAAAATAATTGTGGTCGGCGCTGAACAGGGAAATCATCGAGGCTTCATCCACAATAAAAAAAGTATCGCTGAGCGAATTGAAATTGAGCGAAAAAGTTCCCCAGGCATCGTTATCCGATTTTTGGCGGTAAATTTTTTTGTGAATCGTGAAAGCCTCCTTGCCCGAATAGGCGCTCAGCACTTTTGCCGCCCGTCCTGTGGGTGCCATCAGCACTGCCCGCATTTTAAACTGCGCTAACGTATTGATGAATGCCGAAATGACAGTCGTTTTTCCCGTTCCGGCATAACCTTTCAAAATCATGAGTTGGTGGTCGTCCTGCGTCATGATTAATTCGACCAAAGAATTAATAGCAACACTTTGGTTTTCAGTAGGTTTGACTTTCATCTGTTGCAGGAAAACACCTAAAATATGATCTTTCAGCATAAAAAAATAAATTATTTTTAAAAATAAAAGCACTAAGATATGATTTATTTTCAAATTTTTCATATTTTTGCAAAAAAATAAGTGCAAAAATTTTTTAACGTTCAATATAATGAAAACAGTAATTCATGCAGGTTTAATCGTAGCCATTGCAGTAATGGTGCTCTTAGTTTATCAGAGTGTTCAAAAGCCTATTCGGTTCAATGAGGAACAGAGAAAGCGTTATGCCGCCACCGAGCAGCGTTTGAAGGATATCCGTACCGCACAGGTTGCTTTTAAAGCCGAAAACAAGCGCTATACGGGTAGTTTTGATACCTTGATAGCATTCCTGAAAGAGGGGCATTTTAAAGTGGTGAGGTTAATCGGTGACGAAGACGACTCAGCAGACGTCAAAAGCGGTAAAATCCAAAGAGATACGACTTTGGTAAAAGTGCTGGATTCCTTGTTCCGTAAAGGTTATCCGGTGGATTCTCTCCGGTTTGTGCCTTTTACCGGCAATACTGCTCAGTTTGAACTGGGTACTGCTAATCTTAGCGCCGGTAAGGAAGGAAAGGTGAAAGTAAACGTAAACGTTTTTGAGGCAAAAGTCCATAACGACATACTGTTGCACGGTTTAGATCCTCAATTGTTGTTTAACTTCAACGTTTATAGAGAGACCACCGTTAAATATGCAGGATTGAAGGTTGGTTCTTTGGAAGAAACCAACAACAATGCCGGAAACTGGGAATAACCATCAATTCCGTTTGCATGATTGATCTGATTGACGAAACCTTTGATGTTTCGCAATCTGTGAACTACTCTTTGTGCTTACAGATAGCATCAAAGGGTATTTCTTGTTGCGTCTTTGATACGCTCACGGGTAAGTACATCGTGTTGCGTCACTACCCCTGCGAAACAGGCAGCGATTTCATGACGTTTTGCAGCAATGTTTTCGGCGAAGATGAATTGCTGAGCCTGCCCTGCAAACGCAGTCGCTTTTTGCTGATGTCGGAGCGCTCAACATTGGTGCCAGAACCGCTATTTGCAGAAAAAGAGGCGGAAAACATTCTGAACTTTAATCATGGCAAGCGGGAGGACGAGGTGACGATGTTTCGATATATGCCTTCTGTACAGGCGTATAGCATTTTTTCCATACCAGCGTCATTACATTCTTTACTGCAACAGTATCAGCCCGGTATTCAAGGCTTTCATCACTCCCAGCCGTTGATAGAATGGAGCATTGAAAAAAATAAAGCCGTGTCCTTCTATATATATAATGGTAATATGGATGTGGTTATTCTGCGGGACGGTCACTTCCTTTTCTACAATACATACCATTTGCTGGCGCCTGCGGATGCGGTTTATTTCCTTGCCGGAGCGCTGAACACCTTTGATTTAAACATCAATGCCACGGAACTGGCTTATGCCGGAACATTCGCCGATGTTTCGGATTGCATTGAACTCATCAAGCCCTTCTGCTCGCGAATAACAGAGATTGAACCAAGCAATGCGCGGATTTATAACTATGCTATCAACGAAACATTGCGAAAACAGTTTATTCACTTGTTTAATCTTCACGAATGCGTATCATAGGCGGGCAATACAAGGGAAAACAGATAGCAGGAGATGCAAAACTCTTGCTGCGTCCTACCACCGATTTTGCCAAGGAGGGTTTGTTCAATATCCTTTCCGGCAGATACGATTGGGAAGGATTGGAAGCGCTGGATTTATTTGCGGGAACGGGCAGCATCAGTTATGAATTTGTTTCCCGTGGCGCAGACAGCGTTCATGCCGTAGAGATGGATCCGCATCATGTCGCGTTTATCCGCGCTACAGCAGGTAAACTTAATATGCACAATCTGAAAATTGTGCGCGATGAGGCTTTTCACTTTTTGTCGATATGCAAAGCCACCTATAATTTGATTTTTGCCGACCCGCCTTATGAAATGGCTAAAATTTCCGCTATTCCCGATGAAGTGTTGAGCCGGAACCTGTTAAAACCGGAAGGTATGCTGATTGTGGAACATTCCAAACACACAGATTTTTCTCAGCACCAAAGACTTGTATTCCAACGCAACTACGGGAACGTGCATTTTAGTTTTTTCCAGTAGACTTCATGTTGAATATCAGAGAGAATCTCAACGTGTTAGCCAACGGATCTTTATTGCTATACGGCGTTATCAGGTAGGAAAAATCAATTTCAAACACATTCAGCATCACGCCGACCCCCATCGTGAAGTACCGTCGATTGCCTTTCAGCCGGTTTTCGTGATGATAGCCCGTGCGCACTGCAAAAAAATTGCGATAAGTGTATTCAAGTCCTGCGCCAATCCTAATTTCACGCAATTCCTCCGAAAATCCTCCCGGAGCATCGGCAAAGGATTGAAAAATAGCTTTGGGAACAGATACATTATCGTTTTTCCCTCGGATAATATTTTTTTGATCAGTGATGTCCCTCTGTGGTGGCGTGGGTACCAACAATTTATTGAGATCAACCGCCAGAGTCACTTTGTTGTAGTCGTCGAAGAAAACGCCGAATGAACCGCCAATGCCCATATTCATTGGGAGGAACATTTTTTCCTGTTCATTGGAGTAAGCCATCTTGGTGCCAAGATTTGAAAAGTTGGCGCCCAAAGCCCATGTAGCTTTTCTGTCGCCCAATGCCACATCCGACTGGTAATACAGGGCAATGTCACCGGCAAAGGAATTGCCTGCTTTCGCTTTGGTGCCTGCTACTGCCGGAACGTTTGATGAAATATCGGAACGGATATAACGAAATGCGATGGCGACGCTCATTTTTTCGGAAAACTTCCTTGAATAGCCAACATCAAAAGCAAATTCATTGGGATTTCCGGTTGTTAGCGCCTGTCCGCTGTCATCCATAAATGGAATGCTGCCCATATCGAAGTAACGCAACGACGCCGAAACGGTTTGCATACGGTCAATACTCCAAAAACCGGTCAGATACAGCAGGTTCATATCATCTACCAGGGCACGCAACCAGGGTGAATACGACAGGGATATGCCCCCTTTTTGTTCGATAAACGTGTATTTAGCGGGGTTCCAATGCTGTGAATTAACATCGGGCGATGTAGCCAAGCCCGCATCAGCCATTGCCGAGCTGCGTGCATCGGGCGCAATGGTCATAAAAGGTACGGCAGTCCTGATACTGTTCGGCACGTTGACATTGGTATTGTTGATGTCGTCCGTGCTGAGCTGGGCAAAAATATCTGCCGATGTGACACAGCAGACCACTAAGATGCTTGTTTTTAAAAAATGCATATTTTTAAAGTCCTAATTCATATCATAACGGATTTTCTTAAATTTTATTATGTTCCTCTCTTTTTTTGAGGTGCTATATTCGCAAAGTCGAAATTTGTGGTGTTTTGTCCCGCAGGGACAGTACTTTATTAACCGTAGATTTTAATCTACGGACAGGACAGAGAACCCTCTGCGCCGAAGTCCCGCAGGGACTGCACTTTGTTGTCTTTTTGTGTCGTCCCTGCGGGACTTGGCTGTAGTCGTCCCTCATCACCGTATGCTGAAGCATACGGTTAATAAAGGGCTGTCCCTGCGGGACAAAAG
>JAITTD010000197.1 GCA_031287245.1 Bacteroidales bacterium | reverse complement strand
GATAAAGCCGATGAAAATCTGGTGACTGAACTGATGATTTTTTTTCGGAGATGGTATGATTTTGAAAAATATCTTCATAAGCTAAAACATGTATTCATAAAATAACGGTCTATGAGTTTTCAAACATCATTAGTGGAAACAGATTATCTCATTATCGGGGCGGGCGTCATCGGTTTGACCATAGCGAGAGAACTCCATTCGCGTTATCCCGACGCCCGGATAACCATCGTGGAAAAGGAACCTGATGTGGCGTACCACAGCAGCGGCAGGAACAGCGGTGTGCTCCATGCCGGGTTTTACTATTCTGCCGATTCCCTGAAAGCCAAATTTACCCGCCAAGGCAATGAATTGATGCGCCAATATTGCTATGACAATCATTTACGGATCAACGAATGTCATAAAGTGGTGGTTGCTCAAAATGAAGAGGAGTTGAAATCCCTGTTCGAACTGGAAAAACGCGGAAAGGCTAATGGCGTTAATATAAAGTTGATTACCGCCGAAGAGTTAAAGAATTACGAGCCGAATGCGGTCACCTTTAAATATGCACTCTGGTCGCCTGCCACCGCCACCGTTGATCCTGTGGAGGTGAATCAATGTATGAAGAATGAATTATTAAAAAAAGGCGTCACCATTTTTTTTGACGAGCCTTACAAGGGACGGATTTCCGGTAACACCATTCGCACTGCAAAACGCAACATTCAAGCAAAGCGAATCGTCAATGCAGCAGGACTTTATGCCGACAAGGTAGCCAAAGATTTTGGCTATTCCAAAGATTTTACCATCATTCCATTCAAGGGGATATACCTTAAATATAAGGGTGCTGATAAACCCATCAACACCAATATTTATCCGGTTCCCAACCTGAAAAATCCTTTTTTGGGCGTTCATTATACGGTCACGGTTGATAATATTGTCAAAATTGGTCCGACTTCCATTCCGGCGTTTTGGCGCGAGAACTACAAAAGTTTCGCCAATTTCAAAATCGGCGAGTTGTTCCACATATTGGGTTGGGAAGCCCGCTTGTTCCTGCTTAATTCTTTTGGTTTCAGAAGTTTAGCTTTCGAAGAAGTGAAAAAATACAATCGCAAGTATTTTACCCATCTGGCGGTAAAGATGGTGAAATCCATTGACGAAAAGGGCTTTAAGGAATGGAGCAAACCGGGTATTCGCGCGCAATTGCTGAACATTCATACCAAAGAACTGGTGATGGATTTCGTGGTGGAAGGCGATGAAAAATCAACGCATGTGCTGAACGCAGTATCGCCCGCTTTCACGGGCAGTATGCCCTTTGCCAAATGGACAGTAGATAATTATATTGACAAATAAAATGAACCTGCCATGAAAACCTTGTTAGTCTGTGCTGTTGCCGAAGAAATAGAAGGGTTGTCCGCTGATTTTCCTGTTCTGTACACCGGAATTGGCAAGGAAAAAGCCGAATCCGCCTTGCGCAAAGCCTTGTCCGCGAAAACGTCCGATGAATTGAAAGAGTTGACAGTCTTCAATGTGGGTACTACCGGAACCCAAAAATACGAAAGAGGGATATTGCTCTGTCCGTGTTGTGTTTCAGGTCATCGCAACGGCGTTTTACATTCCCTTCCTGTTGAGGACTGGGGCGCAAGCAAATACATTCACTGCCATTCTGTCACTTGTTATGCGGCAGACGTCTTCATCACCGAAAAAAACAAGTCAATGTTGGACAACATCCCTCACGATTGCGTGGATATGGAAGCTTATGTTGAAGCCTTGGTTTGCAAGGAGTTTGGCATAAAATTTATTTCGTTGAAATTGGTTTCCGACAGTTTTAATGTCACTTTTGATGAATGGAAAGCATCGCTGAAAACGGTAGTATCTAACCTCACCACCGCAATAGAAACCTTAAAAAATCATTCCATAATATGAACAATTTCAAAGAAAAACTCAGGATTGTTCCCGATTTCCCTGTTCCCGGGATTTTGTTCTACGATTTGCTGCCTGCCATCAGCGAAAGAGGAACTTTTAACGAAGTGATAGAGCAACTGTACGAATTGTACAAGGACTATCCGGTAACGAAAGTAGTAGGAATAGACGCGCGGGGCTTGATTTTCGGCGCACCGCTCGCCTGCAAGTTCAATGCAGGTTTCATTCCGGCACGCAAGGCAAATAAACTTCCCGGAAAGACCATTATTGAGATTTATTCCAAAGAATACGGCGAAGACCATCTTGCCATTCAGGAAGATCTGATAAAGCCGGAAGACAATGTACTCATTGTTGATGATGTTATCGCCACAGGAGGCACAGCGGTTGCCGCTGAAAAACTGGTTTCCAATTACACGAAGAACATACGGCATCTCTTTTTGTTGGAATTGAGCGAATTAAACGGGTTATCAAAACTTTCGCATGAATATAAAACGCTGATTTCAGTTTGAAAACAAAATAATATTAAAAGTTGTAATTTAATCCGGCGGCAAACCCGATGCGATTGAACTTTCTTGAAACATCAACCGTAACCGGCTCATCGAACATATCGGTCGAATTCATTTTCGACATGGATGCAAACATCCCGTTAACAGAAACATGGATGCCGATGGCGGGTATCAGTTGATAATTGGCACCAACGGAGAAAGTCACTCCGATGGCAATGCCTGTAAGATCGCCATAGGTCGATATGTTACTCGCCGGGGGTGACAAAAGGAAACTGTAATAAGGAGGATTTGTATAGTGATATTCATTACCTTTCTTTAGTTTCGACAATTTGTCATACAGATATACTATGCCGATATTTGCAGGTACACTCCATTGAGTTCCGCCCAAATACCACCTTGCATAAGCGGCCGGGCCGAAGAAATGGGTTTGTTCCTTGAACGAAGTAGTATGATACCCGAAAATGGGATAATCGTAAACATTTTCTGTGTCAATATATTCGGAAAAGAAATGATCTTCGCCCTTGGCTGTATTAAAACCGTATTTCAACCCTGCTCCGTAATTCTTAG
>JAITTD010000182.1 GCA_031287245.1 Bacteroidales bacterium | reverse complement strand
TCCATCATGTAATACCGGATGTCTTTAGAGGCATCGTACAATTGTCCGTAAGTTGAAAATAGGGTTACGGAAAAAAAGAGTACTGAAAGCGTTATAAAAAATCGATTCATAATTATTTTTGGTTTTTATTTTTTGAAGTGCAATCTGAAAATCCGGTATTTGTTTTTGCCGATAAATCCGAATTGCCGTAAGGCAGCCGTTTGTATTTCTTTGTTTCCATAAACAATGGATTTAATTTGACCACAAAAATAGATAAAAATTTCCAAGCACGTGCATGAAAAACAGTTTTTTATAGAAATAATTGATAATTCAAAAATTATCACTATTTTTGCAAAAAAATATTTGTACCGATATTTTGGATATATATTATTGCGATATTTTGATATTTTAGATATGAACAGACGATTTGAAAATAAATTATTGCAATGGAAACAAAGGAAAAATGCGTTGCCATTGATGCTTGCAGGAGCGCGGCAAACAGGTAAAACTTATTTGTTATCAGCATTTTGCCACCGAAATTTCAAACGGCTATCGAATGGCTTATTCAAGCAAATATGGTACTCCCCTGCATTTTGGTAGAAACACCGCAACCTCCCCTCACAGCCTATTTTACCGAGTCGATGTTTAAACTCTACTTGTCGGATATAGGATTGTTGGTGTCACTCTCCCGGCTTAAATTCGGCAATATTTTTACGAATACCGAAATGATGTATCGCGGTTTTCTAACGGAAAATTTCGTGGCTCAAACATTTGCTGCTCATGAAATTAATCTTAATTATTGGAACTCCGGCAATCGTGCTGAAATTGATTTTTTAGCAGAACTCTCAGACGGAATGATTCCGGTAGAAGTGAAAGCCTCTGAAAATGTACGCTCACACAGTTTGGCAGTATATGTGGAGAAATATAAACCCAAATATGCCATACGCTTGTCAAGTAAAAATTTTGGCTTTGCCAACAACATAAAATCTGTGCCGTTGTATGCAGCACACTGTATTAATTAAACAAACTCGAAACTCGAAACCCAAAACCCGAAACCCAAAACTCGAAACCCGAAACCAAAACCCGAAACCAAAACCCAAAACCCGAAACTCGAAACTCGAAACCCGAAACCCGAAACCGAAACCCAAAACCCGAAACTTTACCACCACCCGTGATAACACTCGCGCATTCTGGCTGCTCTTCTTGTTTTCTGAGGCTGGGGAATGCGTACCGATAGCATGATTTCATGCGAACCGGTCTCATAATTGTGCAAACTGACGGTACTGTAATCGTAGGAATAGCCCAGCATGACGGTGGATGTGATATAGACGCCGGCTAAGATCACAACCGATTCCTGTAAGCGATAGGAAGCGCCTGCCCAGAAACGTTTTTTCATGAAAACGGTTGCGTTTACTTCCACCTGATTGAGGTTCTTTGTGTTGTGCCATGCCAGTGAGGGCGTCAACTGCCAGTTGCGGTTTAAATCGAACATTCCTCTGGCGTATAAATAGTAATGCGGAGCACTCTCTGTGGTCAGGTTGTTGTTGATTTTATTGCCAAGATGTGTCACAGACGCGCCGGCGCTAATATATCTTGCGTTATATTCCACACCGAAGTCAATATCAGGACGTGTCTGGCTTTGCGTGCCATATTGTCTTTCCGGATCTGCCGGATTTTCATAAGTCGCCTCGTTGAAATTCTGCGTTTTGTGCATCACCCCTGCTCCTATTCCTAACGCCAGCGACGATCTGGTCTGCATAAAGGGAATATGAAACGCATAGCGAATCTTCGGATTCAGACTTTTCTCAAAACCCAGCATATCGCCTGCAATGGTAAAGCCCCAACCCGATTGCGTCCACGGAACAAAGGTGGTTCCGTTGATAACAATGGTTTGAGGTGCATTGCGAAAACCTATCCATTGCTGCCTTGCCAGCAGAAAAAAGTTCAGGTCTTCCGACAATCCGGAGGCTGCCGGATTATAGTTGCCCCTGTTGAACATCTGCTGGCTGAGCTGAATGTCATTCTGTCCAAATAGATAACCGGACGAAGTGAGCATTGCGCAGAGGAAGAACATTCCTGCCTTCATCTGCATGCTAAAAATCTTGATTTTCAAAAAATCTTTCATTGATAGAATTACTTTTTACTCTTATTTTTTTAACTGTAATAATACTGAACTCTTGTGTGCCTTGCCGTCCTCGTCTGTAAGAACATAGAAATAGGTGCCGGCTGGCAGCATTTTGCCTTTGTATCTGCCGTCCCATCCGTCTCTACCCTGATAGAGCAGTAAGCCCCAGCGGTTATAAACTTGCAGATTGAAAGTGGGAAGGAACAGATCATTGATTCCATCTCCATTGGGTGTGAATACGTTAGGCAAATCATCAATCACTAAGGGTTCGCCCACATAGATGCTGTCTGTGATCACACAACCCCAGCCATCCTTTACGGAGAACGTATATAACCCGTGTTCGAGATAATACCTCTCTGTTTCGTGGAAGTCCGGCACATCTGCCCACTGATAGAGATAGCGTGGCTCTTCGCCGCATACGATGCAGTTGAGAATTCCTCCCGATACTGTGATTGCAATCTTTCCGTCTTTCGCGTTTTGGTAAGTTTCGTCGGTCACTGTAACCGTTGATGCTAATGGCTCATCCGGTTCTATGATGGCGATCGGCGATGGTAGCACAAGTACTTTGCATCCTGCGCTGTCCGAAACGTGCGCAGTGTAAGGATCTCTTACATAAGACCCGCTGACGGTTTCCGTTCCAAACAAGTCATTACGGCTGTGGATGCTGTCGTCCATCGTGATAAGTCCATCGTTCCATTCATACTCATATTCCCTGTTCCAGCCGCCGGTGGTTTTGATGAAGACGGAGCCTGTTGCATCGGTCTTGCAGATAACGTGCAGGGTCGAGTCGAGATGTGCTGCCAGCGCAATGGCCGGTTCGCGAACCTCCAAATCTTGCATAAGGGTGTCGCAGCCATCGTCAAAGACGGTGATGGTGTAGATGCCCGCATACAAATTTTCTATATCGGCTGTACTGTTGTTAGTGTAGCCATCCGGACCGGTCCACTGGATGACGTATGGATCATTGGGCGTCGGGAAACAAACGCCATCCTTGATGACAACCGCTATGCTGCCATTGTTGTCATATTTGCATATCACATTCTCAATTTTCCATGAATCAATGGCAAGCGGATCCGGATCCACCAAGGTCAGCGTTGTGTCAATTTTACATCCTGCTGTGTCTGTTGCCGTGAAATAATACGTGCCCCAAGCCAAATTGTCTATGTCCGCGGTGGTGGCTGTGTAACTGCCGTCTTCCTGTTTCGTCCAGATAAAGCCGTAGGGCGGCAGCGGGTTGATGGTTTCGCCTTTGGCGCTGACGCCGTTCCAGCCGCCTGTCACTGTCAGATGCAGGTAGCCGTCCGATCTGCCTGAGCAGGAAATCTTTCCGATGTCTGCCATGATGTCAAGCGCCTGACTCGGTTCATCCACAAAAATCCTGTAAATGGTGTCGGTGCGCTGACTCCACACATCTGTGATTTTCACCGTGTATTCGCCGGCTGGCAAATTGCTGATGGTTTCAATGCCTGCCACAAAATGATCGGCTGTAAATCCGCCCGGACCCGTCCATTCATAGCGGTAACTTCCGCCTGAATTGGCTACTTCGCCGCCTTTGGCTTGTATGCTGATGGCGCCTTTGCCATCGTCCTTGCATATCAAGGTGCGGAGTTGCAAAGTGTCAATCTGGATATCATCATCCACTACCACCACTTGGGCGGTGCGTGTGCCAACGCTACCGTTTTTGATGTTTACTATCTGTACCGGTACAGTAGCCGCCATTTCCGGTAAGTCATCCGCTATCACGTTCAGCGTTACTATTTTCGCTGTGTCGTAAGCCGGCTTGCCAAAGGCATCCACTAACGGACATTCGGGCTGGAAGATGATGCTGGGCGGATTGGTCGGGTTCACCTGTTCCACTATGTTGGCATAACTGCCCGTCCACATGGTGACCCAGTTGGCTGTCACCTCCCGATAACTCGGATTGCTCAAAAAGACTTTGAACTCTGCCGGTGTGGCGCCGTATGGACTTGGTGGAAGCGTGCCTTCTTTGATGGAATCCTGCAAAGCCTGTATCGAAACCCTGGGATTGTTGTCGTTATTTGTGATATTCAGCGCTACCGTGTCGTTGACCAAAGCAATTCCCCGCGCTTGAATTTCGGTGTCGGTGGAAGTGGAAACGGCATTGTGGAGATGCGTATAGAAGTGTTCCTTCAACTCATAGGTGTCGTCATCCACAATCACCAGCGGCACATTGGCTGTCCACCAGTTCGTGTAACCGGGCTTCACGGTCCATAAAGCATCCGGTATGGTGAAGTCTAACTGATTGGATTGCGGGTAAGCGTCAATGCCGCAACCGGGTTCTGTGCCCAGCATCGCCAATGAATCGCGCGATTCCAAATTAGGATCTGCCGAGTTACCGTTGATCAGCCAGAAATCCCAACCGTGCGCTCTGTCGTTGTTGCCCACAAACTTGATGTCAACCTTGGCGGAGTCTGACCCTAATTTTTCTACCACCACATAGTGAATGCCTTTATTTTCAGGTATATTTTCGTATATCGGCAACGGGACGGCTTGTTCAAGACGGAAGATGTTGAACTGTATCGGCGTCATAATGTCGTTGTTCGATGGCAGCCTGTCGCCGTTGTAGTTTTCTGCGCCTGTCGTATCCGACGATTCCTGCAATTCAGCGGGCATGTAAGACTCGTTTTCCGGTTCTCGCGAAAAGTCCGGTTTTTGCCAGTCCAGCAATCCGGGGTCAAACAGGGGCCATGTAGAGGTATCGTTTGCGGCGCAACCTAATTCGTTGACGGAAGAGAGGTAGGCATTGTTTTTGAATTTCTGCCCCGTGTACAGTTGAGTAGGGGTAGCGTAATAGCGCATTTCTACTACTGCCGTTGCGCGTCCGTTGAGTATTCCGGAACTGACAGGGCCGCCCTGTCCTGCATACAAACTGTCAACGGTTAAAGTGGACGATGCGACAAGTGGCGTTACTTCCGGATCGATCTTCACGCTGTCTATATTTACCTGACCGTTAAACATATAATAGAGTTCGTCTTGCAACTGGATTCTCTCTATGTAGGACGAACTGCCGTTATAAATGGTATAACGGTTGGTAACAACGAATGAACTCGGCTTGTCTGCCGCCAGTTGCCAGAATGTTTCCTTCGACAAACCTACTTCCGCAGTGTGAATATGGATGGTATCCATCACTTCCTGCGACAGCACTTTGCCCAACTGGTTGTTGGCAGAATTGCAAAGGAGTGTGGAGGTAGATGCTGCCACAATGTAGGATGTTGGCTGATGTGCGTATGTATATTCGTGCAGCGGATAGGTGCCCTGATCGCGCAACTTGACGTCTATTTCGTAGGCAATGTCGAGGTTGGATTCGTATATTTGCGAATAGACGTATGGCGTGCGGAACCGAATCACGGTTGAATCTTTGGTTCTGTCGCCTGCGTAGAGCGGATCCATCACTACATCGAAATCCTGACGGTACCTGTAGAGTGTGTTGCCCCCTACTATCACCTGGAATTTCTCCTCCGAATCGTCTCCCGGCGCACCAAAATCAATTGGCTGGCTGGCTCCGACATTGTAGCGGATGGGTCCTAAATTTTGATTTGTCGGATCGGAGTAATCCAACTCCATGTACCTCGGCAGCACTATCACTACCGTATCATTCTTAAATTCGCCTATGCCTATGCGATAAACATGCAAATTCAGGGTTTGCCTGTCTAAATTGTTGCAAAAAGCATAGTCTATTTCGGGCGACCAGAAATCCTGTGTCAGGCTGTAGTAGCGGTAGCCGTCCAATCTCATCTGGTTGCCTTTGTAGATTTCGCCATCGCCTTCTGCCGGATCGCCGCAGAAACGGTTGGCAAAAAGCGTAATGGCTACTTTGGCGCTGTCTGCTGCAAAATCGCAGGTGGTCACCGCTCTGAACCGCAGATACACGGTTCTGTCTGCCGGTATGCTTTGGTAGGTGCCCACAATCGTATCTCTGTTGGTCAATTCTTTCAGACGGATGTTCATGATTTGCGTCACATTGGTAGTGCTCGGCGCTGTCGTATAGGCTCCGTCAAAGAGTTGCATCTTTGCTTCGCCTGCGGCTTTGATGGGAATGGTGTCCTCGCCCCACTGGAAATACGCTGATCCTTCCACATAATCCACCCCATAAGGCAGGCTCAGGTCGAAGTTCACATCCTTCACCCCAACGGTTTCAATGCTTTGCAGTTTGATTTCCACCGGAATCGTATCACCCAGGTTAAAGACGTTCTGCCCGAAAAGTTTCGGCTTGGTGGTGAAGGGATCTATTATTTTCA
>JAITTD010000132.1 GCA_031287245.1 Bacteroidales bacterium | reverse complement strand
GAAACCTTCCAAACGGATGGTTTGCCCCAGCCGGATGTAGGCGGGCAGCACATCCAGCAGATTGCGCAATACGTTTTGCACATCACCGAAAGTCAATGACGAACGGTCGGCTATTTCTTTGGCTATTTCGGCAAGCCCCACCGAGCCGCTACGCTCCTGTACAAGATACCATTTGGGCGCTTCTGCCGGATTTTGCGGGTTGACCCGCTGAAGTTTTTTTAACTTAATGCTCATGATGATAGGTATTTATTTATGATTGAATGTGTAAAAATAAAATTCGTGGTGATGCTTTAAAAAGGGCATAAAATTTTTTCTCCGGACGGCGTAAAAAATCTCCCTGAGAAAGTTCAAACTTTCTCCCGTTCTTTTCAAACTTTCTCCCGTTCTTTTTTGAAGAGTTCCCAAGAGTCGAAAAACAAGCCTGTACGGTAGCGTTCCGCCAAGGCAATGTGTCAAATCGCTTTAAAACGCTCTTAAAAGGAGTGTTTAAAGGGGGGATAAAATGCGCAATATGGCTATCTGCAAAAATCATATTTTTATTGATAGATTCACGGCGTAAAAATACAAATTATTTTTATTTTGCAAATAAAAATGGCAATATTTTTTCAAAATATTTTTTGTAGAGACGGTGCGCGCACCGTCTCTACCGTCTCTACGGGTGTTTTACAGCCTCCAAAGCCTGTTGAATGTCGGCTTTGATGTCGTCAATGTGTTCGATGCCTACGGAGATACGAATTAATCCGGGTTCAACGCCCGACGCTTTTTGGTCAGCCGGCGAAAGTTGCTCGTGCGTGGTGGCTGCCGGATGGATGATGAGCGATTTGGCGTCGCCCACGTTTGCCAGATGGCTGAGCAGTTTCACGTTGTTGATCAGCGTGTCGGCATTGCTTGGGTCTCCTTTCAGTTTGAAGGTGAGCACGGCGCCCGGTCCTTTGGGCAGGTATTTTTTGCCCAATTCGTAATATTTGCTGCTTTTCAAGCCCGGATAATTCACGTATTCCACTTTCGGATTCTTTTCGAGCCATTCAGCCAGCGCCTGTGTGTTCTGAACGTGGCGTTCCACGCGAAGTGAAAGCGTTTCAAGCCCCTGAATCAGCAGGAATGAGTTGAACGGACTGATGGTGTTGCCCCAGTCGCGCAGTCCTTCCACGCGGGCGCGGATGTTGAAAGCGATGTTGCCGAAAGGTCCTTTTTCGCCGAAGACATCCCAGAATACCAAACCGTGGTAACTGTCTGAAGGTTGTGTAAATGCCGGGAATTTGCCGTTGCCCCAGTTGAATTTGCCGCTGTCCACGATGACGCCGCCGAGAGAGGTTCCGTGACCGCCTATCCATTTGGTAGCCGATTCCACTACCACCGCTGCGCCGTGTTCTATCGGTCGAAAGAGAAAACCGGCTGCGCCAAAGGTGTTGTCCACAATCACCGGAAGGTCATGCTTTTGGGCAACGGCAGCAATAGCATCGAAATCAGGGATGTTCAACTCAGGATTGCCAACTGTTTCCAGATAAATGGCTTTGGTGTTTTTGTCAATTCTTTTTTCAAATTCGGCGGGATCATCGGTCGGCGTAAAACGCGCTTCGATGCCCAAACGCTTGAACTGCGACTTAAACTGGTTGTAAGTGCCGCCATACAAATGAGAGGTGGTAACAAAGTTGTCGCCCACTTGCAGAATGTTGTTCAGCGCGATGAACTGCGCCGATTGTCCCGTAGAGGTTGCCAAACCGCTGACGCCCCCTTCCAAAGCCGCTACACGTTTCTCGAAAACGTCGGTAGTAGGGTTTTGCAAACGGGTGTAGATGTTGCCGAACTTGCGCAAGCCAAAAAGGTCAGCGCCGTCTTTGGCGTCTTCAAACACATACGAAGAGGTTTGATAAATGGGCACTGCGCGAGCGTGTGTGGTCTTTTCAACTTCCTGTCCTGCGTGCACCTGCAACGATTCAAATTTTAAATGACTCATGATGTTTTTGTTTTTTGATGATTTATTGATATATAATATGTATAAAATTTTATGTAAATTGACGGTACAAAAATACTGTAGCCAATTCCTTTCCGCAATAACATGTTTATGGTATTTTGCACCCGTTTATCCGTTTGTCCGTACAACGTATAACTGCCCTGTTTCAAAACGAATGATTTTCACAGCATCGCCCGCGTTGATGAAGCCTGTCTCGCTCATGGCGTCGAACAGTTTTCCATCTATTTCCACTTTGCCTGCCGGACGCAAAACAGATCGTGCTGTGCCGGTAACGCCCACCAAATAAGACCAGTCATCAAAACTGATGTATCCGTCCGAACTTTTTTGCACCGCTTGCAGCATCACACGGCTCAGGGCTGTGTTCTCAAAGAAATAGCGCCCCGCCCAGATAGACAGCCCCAACGCAGCCGCCGCTGACACGACAACGAGGCAGACGGATTTAAACAAAGCCGCCAGTCCATATATCCAATCCCACTCAAAGACGATGTTATCCACCATTGCCAGACTTATCCCCAGCACCATCAGAATGATACCCGATATGCCCGCCACACCGAAGCCGGGCAAGGCAAAGATTTCCAAGCCAATCAGCAGTAAGCCAACGATGAACAGCGCCAGTTCCCAATGGTTGGCGATACCTTCCAGAAAAAGCGGCGCGAAGTAGAGCAGTGCCGCAATGACAGACACCGCAAGGGGAAAGCCAATGCCGGGCGTTTGAAACTCAAAGTATATACCGCCAATTATCAGCATGATGAGAAGGCTGTGCAGATAGGGATTGATGAGAAAATGAATCACTTTTTCCAGCGGTGTCAATACGTGGCGAGTGACAGGGGCGTCGCTCAGGTCGTTGGCAGCCAGAATATCCTCGATGGATGTCGCCTTGCCTTCACAATAGCAGACAGAAATGGCTTCTTCTACCGTCATCGTCAGTAATTTGGTGGAATCAACCAAACCTTTCACTACAATAGTAGGATCCACCATCGCTTGCGCGATGTTCGGATCGCGTCGCCACCGGTAAACGGTGTCTTTTCCGTTGATGATGGTATCTTTTCCATGCGCCATAGCCGTGGCACGCATCATCGAACGCATAAACGACTGATATTTGTCGGGCATAGCCTCGCCGGTTTGATTTACTACGGTTGCTGCGCCTATGCTGGCGCCTTCGCGCATATAGATTTTATCGCAGGCAACGGCAATCAACGCACCGGCAGAAATGGCGTTGTTATCCACAAAGACATAAACAGGGATGGGACAGTTGAGAATTTTGGTGCGGATGGAATCGGCGGCGTCCACCAAACCGCCATAAGTGTTCATGTGGATAATAATGAGCCTCGCCTTCATTTGCACGGCTCGGTTGATGCTTTGCATGGTCGTTCGCCACGTAGCGGGACCTATTTCGTCCATCATATCGAACACATACACGCTTTCATCCTCGGCAAACGGCGATTCGTCGGCGGCTCGAAGGTCGCTCAGGCTGAAATGCGCCAAACACCCGAACAAACAGATGAGAAATATTTTTTTAAATCGCAGAAATACACAGGTCATGGTTGGACTTATTTTTTCACAAAAGTACTTTTATTTTTGATATTTTGTGAATAAAATCATACTTTTGTGCAAAA
>JAITTD010000096.1 GCA_031287245.1 Bacteroidales bacterium | reverse complement strand
GAGGAAGGTTTATTACGACTGAAAATACCCAATTACTCCATACAGACCGTTTTTTGGGAGTACATCGAACGCCAAACGCTCGACAGAAATGAGGACATACTGATTGATTTTACCGAAATGAAAATGGCAGTCAGGGAATTGGCTTTCCGCAGCAATCCAACGCTTTTTATTGATTATGTGAGCCGAAACATTTTCAGCCGTCTCTCCAACCGCGATTTGAAGCGTTTTAGCGAAAAATATATCAAAATCATATTGCTGAACGGTTTGTTTCAAAGCAAATTGTATGTACCCATCACCGAGATGGAAGTAACAAAAGGCTATACGGACATCTGGCTGAAACGCAGCCATCTGTTTCCCGAAATACCCTGCGAGTGGGTATGGGAACTGAAATACGTCAAAAAGGGAGATAACGAAAACGTAAAGACAGGGCATGCCTCGTCTTTACAGACCGCTCGCGATGAAGCCCGCGCCCAGTTGGCAAAATACCGCGATTCGCACCTGTTCGCAGGTCGTACCGACGTCCGTTATCTGTCGGTGATATTTATCGGAAAAGACAAATACGAGATAACAGAGAGTTAAAAATTTTCAATTCATGGCACTCAATTATATTTGGATAGGTTTTTTTATCCTTGCGTTCGTGGTTGCCCTGGTTCATTTTCTGGTCACCGGCGATGCGGATATTTTCAAAACCATCATCGACAGCACGTTCAGTTCGTCCAAGAGTGCGGTGATGGACATTGCGCTGCCACTGACCGGCGTAATGGTGCTGTGGCTTGGTTTGATGAACATCGGCGAAAAGGCAGGCGCTGTGAATTTTCTGGCAAAAATCGTCGGTCCGTTTTTTTCGCGTCTTTTCCCCGAAATACCTCGTTATCATTCTTCGTTCGGGCAAATGCTGATGAATTTTTCTGCCAATATGCTGGGCTTGGACAATGCCGCCACACCGCTCGGACTGAAAGCAATGCAAGGTTTGCAGGACATCAACCCGCGCAAAGACACCGCTTCCAACGCACAAATCATGTTCTTGGTCATCAACACTTCGGGATTGACCATCATTCCGGTGAGCATCCTCGCACAACGCGCTATTCTCGGCGCTGCCAACCCTACGGACATCTTCATCCCCGTGTTGCTGGCTACTGCCATTTCCACTCTTGTGGGAATGATTGTAGTGGCGCTCAGGCAGCGCATCAACCTGCTCAACCCTGTGATGATAGCGTGGTTGGGCGGAATCATTGCCGCTATCAGCGGACTGACGTGGTGGGTAAGTTCTATGGAAAAGGAACAATTGGAACTTTTCTCCAAAGTAAGCAGCAATCTGATCCTTTTTTCGATCATCATTTCTTTCATAACAGCGGCGATTTTCAAAAAAGTGAATGTGTATGAAGCTTTTATCGAAGGCGCCAAAAACGGTTTTGATGTCACGGTCAGAATCATTCCTTATTTGGTGGGAATGTTGGTGGGCATTGCTGTGTTCCGCGCTTCGGGCGCTATGGACTATCTGCTTGGCGGAATTGGCTGGCTGTTGGGCGCTTTGGGTATGAACACCGACTTCGTTCCCGCGCTGCCAACGGCTTTGATGAAGCCCCTCAGCGGAAGCGGAGCCAAAGCGATGATGGTGGAAGCCATGCAACATTACGGTCCCGACTCATTCACCGGAAGGCTCTCTTGCCTGTTTCAAGGGGCAGCCGACACTACTTTCTACATCATTGCCCTGTATTTCGGCTCGGTGGGTATTCGCAAAACCCGCTATGCCGTCACAGCAGGCTTAATAGCCGATTTGGCAGGCGTAATTGCAGCCATAGCGCTGGCATATCTGTTTTTTTCATAAAAAAAACAATAAATTCTTTTTCATAAAAAAAATATGCGTACATTTGTGACAGATTTTTTACAAGAGGTATGGCAATTCATGACGATATTATTTTCTCTCTGGAAGAAAATATTAAACGGATTCTTCTTGTTGCGAATGAGTTAAAAGTGAGTAATTTACAATTTCAGCAACAAGTGAATGAATTGTCGGAGGCAGTTCGTGTAAAAGACCTGGAAATAGAGGATTTAACGTCAAAATATCAGACCCTCAGGCTCGCAAAAACCATTGTCCCGTCAGCGGACGATGGAAAAAATGTGAAGTTCCAGATAAATAAAATGGTGCGTGAAATAGATAAATGTATCGCACTGTTAAATAATTAATGTGTTGAAATGACCATCAATGTCAAAATAGCAGAGCGTCCTTATCCGTTGAACGTGGATAACGAGAACGATGAGGAACAAGTGCGTAAAGCAGCTCAATACATTAACGAAAGGTTGATTCGATATAGAATGCAATTCGGCGAAAAAGATATGCAGGATCTTTTAGCGATAGCCTCTATACAGTTTGTAGTGAGCATCTTCAAGTTGGAAAGCGAAATACGGCAAGAGGAGGCAAACGACAAATTGAACCGCATCAACAGTCGGCTGGAAGAGTTCCTGTCAAGTATTTGATGGATAAGTTCTTTAATATAAGGTTTACCCGCACGGTTCCGTTCATTCCTTTTGAAACTCAACATTCAAACCATTAGAGTTGGACTTGGGTTATAAAAGACAGGCCTTGTACCGGTTTCGACCGAGATTCCGATTCGTTGGAACGTTGGAAGTCTGCTGTAATTCAGCCGCTCTATCCCTGTTCATTGGGGTTTTATAAAGTCTGAATGAATCGTTGCGGGTTTTTATTTTTTAATATTAAAAGTACAAATGAATGTAATTATCGTTGGAGTGATTGCTTTTCTTGTCGGCGGCGGCGCCACTTATCTGGTTTCCACCACGCTTTTCAAATCGAAAAGCGATCGGTTGAAGAAAAACGCCGAAAATGAAAGCGAAGTAATCAAAAAGAAAAAGATGCTCGAAGCCAAAGAGCATTTTCTGCAACTGAAAGCAGAACATGAAAAAGTGGTCAATGAGCGAAACTCAAAACTGGCGCAGGCAGAAAGCCGCATCAGACAGAAAGAGTCAGCATTGTCGCAGCGGATGGAAGAAACACAACGCAAAAGTAGAGATATAGACAATTTGCGTGACAATCTGAAAAACCAGATTGAGATAGCCGCGCGTAAGCAGGAAGATTTGGAAAAGGCGCACAAACAGCAAGTGGAGCAGTTGGAAACCATCTCAGGTTTATCAGCCGAGAACGCCAAAGGGCAATTGTTGGAATCGCTCAAATCCGAAGCGCGTTCGGAATCGATGACGTTCATCAACGATATTGTGGATGAAGCCAAACTGACCGCCTCGAAAGAAGCCAAACGCATTGTGTTGCAAACCATTCAGCGGGTAGCCACTGAGGCAGCCATCGAAAACTCAGTGACGGTGTTCCGTATTGAGAACGACGAAATGAAAGGACGCATCATCGGTCGCGAAGGGCGCAATATTCGCGCTTTGGAAGCGGCAACCGGAGTGGAAATCATCGTGGACGACACCCCCGAATCCATCATCCTGTCGGGGTTTGACCCCGTAAGGCGCGAAGTGGCACGATTAGCCTTGCACCAATTAGTGGTGGACGGGCGAATTCATCCGGCACGCATCGAAGATGTGGTCAACAAGATTCATAAGCAGGTGGAAGAAGAAATGGCAGAAGCGGGGAAACGTACCGCCATAGATTTAGGTATTCAGGGACTGCACCCCGAACTCATCCGCATCATCGGCAAAATGAAATACCGCTCTTCCTACGGACAAAATCTGCTGCAACACTCGCGCGAAGTCGCCAATCTGTCGGCTATCATGGCTGCCGAACTGGGGCTGAACCCCAAATTAGCCAAACGCGCCGGTTTGCTGCACGACATCGGCAAAGTGCCTGACGACGAACCGGAACTGCCGCACGCTATCATCGGTATGAAACTGGCAGAGCGCTACAAAGAAAAACCCGAAATATGCAATGCCATCGGTTCGCACCACGAAGAGATAGAAATGACCACACTCATTGCACCCATCGTGCAAGTGTGCGACGCCATATCGGGCGCACGTCCGGGCGCACGTCGCGAAGTGGTGGATTCCTACATCAAACGATTGAAAGAACTGGAATCGCTGGCGCTTTCCTATCCGGGTGTCACCAAAACCTTTGCCATTCAAGCAGGGCGCGAACTTCGTGTGATTGTCGGCAGCGAAAAAGTGTCGGACATAGAAGCCGAAAGCCTGTCCTACGACATTGCGAAAAAGATTCAGGATGAGATGACCTACCCGGGTCAGGTGAAAATCACCGTCATCAGGGAAACACGCGCCATCAGTTATGCCAAATAACCGCTGAACTGTGATAACCCAAGAATCAAAGAATGAACTGACCGGCGAGGCAATCGTTCGGTCAGTTGCTTTTTGCAGCGAAACCGCTGCAATAGTACTGCTATCAGGCGGACAGGATTCTACTACCTGCCTTTTTTGGGCATTGCGCAAGTTTGAACACGTGGAAGCCGTTTGTTTCAACTACGGACAGAAACACTCAGCCGAAATAGAGGCGGCTCGCACCATTGCCCAAGGTGCAAATGTACCATTTCGACTGCTGGATGCAGGATTGATAGCGGAACTGAGCGTTAATGCACTCACCAGCCCTGCCGTGGCGATGGACAAGGAACAGGCAGGCAACACCCCGCCCAACACCTTCGTGCCGGGTCGCAATTTGCTGTTTCTCACCTTAGCGGCGATTGTAGCAAGGGAAAAACGCATTTTTCATTTGGTAACGGGCGTTTCGCAGGCTGATTACAGCGGATACCCCGACTGCCGCGACACCTTTATCCGTTCGCTCAACGTCACCCTCAACCTCGCTATGGACGAACAGTTCGTTATCCATACTCCCCTGATGCAGCGCAACAAAAAAGAAGTGTGGCAACTGGCAGATGAATTGGGCGTGTTCGATTTAGTGCAAAAAGAAACGATTACCTGCTACAACGGCATACGCGGCAACGGCTGCGGCGAATGTCCGGCGTGCAAACTGCGCAGGAAAGGAATGGAAGAATACGAAACAGAACTTTTCAATTAAAAATTAAAAATTACGAATTACGAATTCGTAATTTTGGCTACATCTTTTTTGAGATGCTATCAATTTATGTATTATTATCCGCGGCGTAACCCGTAATTTTTAATTCGTAATTAACACGACCCCAGCCCGAAGGGCTTGATTTTCATAACCGCAGGCGAGCGAAGCGTTGCCTGCGGTAGCGCGAACACACGAACACTACTGCCTGAAAGGCAGCACTAAAACGTTACCAAGGTACTGCCTTTCAGGCAGGGCTGGCGCGGGGGGCTTCTGCCGCAGGTCGATGACCTGCGGTTATGAAAATCCCGCCCATTCGGGCGACAATATAATTACGAATAAAAAATTACGCATTAACCCGAAACCTTAAACCCAAAATTGTCCATATATAATGTATCCATTTATGAATTATAAATTATAAATTATGATGGCGTGCACCCGTAATTCGTAATTTTTAATTCGTAATTAAAAAATTTTTATCTACTTTTGCGGCTAATTAAATCATTGCGCTATGGCAAAATATCTTGACCCGAAAAACGACCTGACGTTTAAACGAGTGTTTGGTGACCATAAACATCTTTGTATCAGCCTTCTTAACAGTCTGTTGCCGCTGAAGGATGAAATCGTGTCCATTGAATACGATACCGGCGAATTGGTGCCCGAACTGCCCCTCCTGAAAGATTCCATCGTGGATGTTCGTTGTGTAGATGCTTTGGGCAGGCAATTCAATGTAGAAATGCAAATGTACTGGTCGGAAAGTTTTAAATCCCGCGTGTTGCTCAATTCGTCAAAAGCGTATGTGAAACAACTTGACAGAACCGAGAAATATGACTTGCTTCAACCGGTATATTCGCTCAACTTTGTCAATCAGGATTTTTTAAATACCACCGATTTT
>JAITTD010000088.1 GCA_031287245.1 Bacteroidales bacterium | reverse complement strand
TAATTTTATGCAAAGATTTTGTCACTAAACTGGGAGGCAAAATATGGGCTGAAAGCGTTTACGGATACGGCTCCGTCTTCTCTTTCACCCTGCAAAACCTCGCTATTGAAAGATGAGGGGAATCCTCGCCATATAGCGCGAACACGCCTTTCATTCACCTGCAAAAGTTTCGCAGGTTGCTTTAAATCTTTTCAAACTCAGCGAATTGAGTATTACCGAAACCGAACTCAATGCCATGGCGGCTCCTGCGAGACCCGGGTGAAGAAACCCAAGTGCGGCAACCGGAATGCCTGCCACATTATAGATAAACGAGAAGAACAGGTTTTGCCTGATTTTACCGATGGTTTTTTGCGACAGCCGGATAGCCGTAAGCAATGTGCGCAGGTCGTTGCGGACAAGTATGATGTCGGCAGTTTCGATGGCAATATCGGCGCCTGTGCCCATACCTACACCGATGTCGGCGGTCGCCAATGCCGGCGCATCGTTGATGCCGTCGCCTACCATCGCCACCTTGTTGCCGTCCTTTTTTAAAAGGAGTATTTGCGCGGCTTTGTCGCCGGGCAACACCTCTGCCAGCACCTTGTCCACTCGCAGTTGCGAACCTGCAATGTTGGCTACCTGCCGGTTGTCGCCTGTCAGCATGATGGTTTCGATGTTCATGTTGCGCAGAGAGGCTATCACGTCCTGCGCTTCGGGTTTCAAACGGTCGGCTACCGCAAAGATGGCAACAGGCTGACGCTCCACACTCATCAGTATCGGCGTTTCCCCCTGCTGGTCGTACATTGCCAGCCTGCCGGTGAGGTCTGCGGTGTTCAGACCGTCCTTCTCAAATAATCTGGCAGTGCCGATGCTCACGCTTTTCCCTTCCACAACCGCTTTGACACCCATTCCGGGTATCGCCTCAAAACTGTCTGGGTCGCCGTTGCTGTCGGGCATTTGTTGCAGACAATAGGTGACTATTGCTCGTCCTAACGGGTGTTCCGATCGTTTCTCGGCAACAGCAGCCAATCGCAACAAGTCCTCAGGCTTGCCGGCTAACACCTCAAAAGCGGTCAGCGCGGGCTTACCTTTCGTGAGCGTGCCCGTTTTGTCGAAAACCAGGGTGCGGATTTGGCTCAGCCCTTCCAATGCGCCCCCGCTTTTGAACAGGATGCCGTTTTCGGCGCCTTTGCCCGTTCCCGTCATGATGGCGGTAGGGGTAGCCAATCCTAATGCACAGGGGCAGGCGATAACCAACACTGCCACCGCATTGATAACTGCTTGATGCAATTCTCCGCCCGTTGCAAGCCATGCCACAAAGGTGATGAAAGAGATCGCCACCACTACCGGCACAAAAACGCCCGCCACCTTGTCTGCGATGCCCTGTATCGGCGCTTTGGAGGTCTGTGCGTCTTCCACCATGCGGATAATCTGCGACAGCACTGTATCTTTGCCTACTTTGGTTGCCATGAAGGTGATAGCGCCGTATTGGTTGATAGTAGCGCCCACAACGGCGTCGCCTGCCTTTTTTTCGACAGGCAGCGGCTCGCCGGAAATCATGGATTCGTCCACTGCACTGTGTCCTTCGGTAATAACACCGTCCACCGGTATTTTTTCACCCGGACGCACCACGATGCTGTCCCCCGCTTGAAGTTCTTCAACCGCAATTTCTACCTCGCAAGCATTGCGGATGACGTGTGCCGTTCGCACCTGCAATCCTGCCAATTTACTGATAGAATCAGAAGTGCGTCGTTTCGCTTTCGCTTCGAGCGTTTTTCCTAACAGCACGAAAGTGATTATCATTGCAGCCGATTCAAAATAAAGATGAGGAATTTCCCCGACAGGGTGGGAAATCAAATTGTAAAGACTGTAAAAAAAGGCTGCTGACGTGCCTAATGCAACTAAGACATCCATATTTGCGTTGCGTGAGCGGATTGCATAAAACGCCTGACGGTAAAACCGCGCCCCTGTGACAAATTGGACAGGCACCGTTAACGCTAATTGCACCCATCCGGAATGTAGAAAATGCAATGCCGAAATGTGCAGGTTTAGCGCCATCAGCAGCATGGACAGCATCATGGGCACAGTGAGAACGATGGATACAGCAAGGGAAATAACCATCTGTCGGATATGCTCTGAATATACATCCATATCCATTGGGGATAACTTAAATCCCAAATGTTGCACGGCTTTCATGATGACATTGTTCGTGACTCGCTCCGAATCGTACACCACCGTCAATTCTTCCAGTGCAAAATTGACAACAGCAAGGCTTACACCTCCCGTAGCCAATAGCCTTTTCTCGATATTGGCAGCGCAATTGACGCAGTGCATACCGGAAACCTTATATTTTTCTTTTATCATCCCTCTACAAAATACCGACAAAAATACGGATAAAATTAATATGAAATAAAGAAAATGATTATCTTTGGACCTTAATTTTAATATACGATAATACACATAAAAGTAAGATGGACAACAAATTAGCAAACAGAGCAGCAGATAATATCCGCATATTGGCGGCATCCATGGTGGAAAAAGCAAAGTCGGGGCATCCGGGTGGCGCTATGGGAGGTGCAGATTTCATGAACATTCTCTACACCGAGTTTCTTAATTACGACCCTACCGACTTGGCATGGGTGAACCGCGACCGGTTTTTCCTTGATCCCGGTCACATGTCGCCGATGTTGTACGCGCAACTGACGCTTACCGGAAATTTCACTACCGATGAGATTCAACAGTTCCGTCAATGGGGCAGTCCCACGCCGGGTCACCCCGAAGTGGACGTGAAACGCGGCATCGAAAACACCTCTGGACCGCTTGGACAAGGTCATGCGATGGCAGTGGGCGCGGCTATTGCCGAGAAATTCCTCGAAGCCCGCTTTGGCGAATGGATGACCCATCGCATCTATGCTTTCATTTCCGACGGCGGCGTGCAGGAAGAAATCTCGCAGGGCGCAGGACGTCTGGCGGGACATCTGGGCTTGGACAATCTGATTATGTTCTACGATTCCAACGATATACAGTTGTCCACCGAAACAAAGGATGTGACCAGTGAAGACACTGCCAAGAAATACGCAGCCTGGGGATGGGAAGTTTTCACCATCAACGGCAATGACGCTGAACAGATACGTCAGGCATTGACCAAAGCGCAAACGGTGAAGGGAAAACCGACATTGATTATCGGGAAAACCACAATGGGCAAGGGCGCTGTCACCGAAAGCGGCGAATCATACGAGGGAAAATGCGCCACACACGGTATGCCTCTGGGTGAAGCTGGTGCATCCTTTGCCAAGTCCATCGCCAATTTGGGCGGAAACCCCAACAACCCCTTCGTTGTGTTTGACGAAGTAAAAGCCCACTACGCCAAAGTGCGCGAAGAAAAAATACAGGCTGCTGCCGCGAAGAAAAAGCAACAGGCAGCATGGGAAGCGGCTAATCCTGCATTGGCAGCCAAGTTTAAGAAATTCTTTTCAGGTAAAGCGCCTGAAATCGATTATGCCGCCATCGAACAAAAGGAAAACTCCGCCACACGTGCAGCCTCATCCGCTGTGTTGGCATATTTCGCAAAAAACGTGGAAAACATGATTGTCAGTTCGGCAGACCTCTCCAACAGCGACAAAACAGACGGCTTTCTGAAAAATACCAAAGCCCTGACGAAAGGCGATTTTTCAGGCGCTTTCCTGCAAGCAGGCGTTTGCGAATTGACTATGGCGGCTATGGCCAACGGTATCGCATTGCATGGCGGCATTTTCGTAGCCTGCGGCACCTTCTTTGTTTTCTCCGACTATATGAAACCTGCCTTCCGTATGTCGGCTCTGATGGAACTGCCCGTAAAATACGTGTGGACGCACGATGCCTTCCGCGTAGGCGAAGATGGACCTACCCACCAGCCGGTTGAACAGGAAGCACAAATCCGCCTGATGGAACAATTGAAAAACCATTCCGGGCATCCTTCCGCTTTGGTACTGCGTCCGGCTGATACCATAGAAACCAGCGTGGCTTGGAAAATGGCGATGGAAAACACCTCCACTCCCACAGCGCTCATATTATCGCGTCAAAATATCAAAGATATTCCCGTACACCTCGGTGCGACACGCTACGCAGACGCTTTGCAGGCTGAAAAAGGCGCGTATGTGGCTTGGGGGAAAGCAGATAAGCCCGAACTCATCCTTTTGGCAAACGGATCGGAAGTAGCGACCTGCATTGAAAGCGCCGAAAAACTACAATCTGCCAAAGGACTGAAAGTTTGGGTAGTAGCCGCCATTTCCGAAGGACGGTTTCGCACACAATCCCTCAGTTACCAGAAAAGCGTTATCCCCGACGGCGTTCCTGTATTAGGACTGACGGCAGGGCTACCCACTACGCTGCAAGGATTGGCAGGAGTGCACGGAAAGGTGATTGGCATGGAAAGTTTCGGCTTCTCCGCCCCTTACAAGGTATTGGACGAGAAATTGGGATACACCGGCGAAAACCTGTACCAAAAGGCTTTGGAATTTCTGGGGAAATAAAACTCAGAAGAGATAAAAAGCCTACACAACGTGGATTTTCACCCTCAGCACAAACCCATCCATATCCACTTCGGCGCCGCCTTCTACAGTGTCGGCGGTGTCTAAACTTACGCCCAGCACCTGCGACATGATGTAATCTTTGTGCGTTGCCACTGCCTCGTCCGTTTCAGGATGGTG
>JAITTD010000256.1 GCA_031287245.1 Bacteroidales bacterium | reverse complement strand
GAAACCAATCATTTATGCGTTAGGAATAATTGTTTTAGTATCCTGTCAGCCCAATACGCAAGGAAAAAAGATACAGGAGAAGGTTTTCCAATGGCAGGGGACAGAAATGACGGTGCCACTGTTAACAGCCATCAATTGGAAATAAAAAAATTCTGAAAAGTGATTTCATTTGCCACTTTTGATCTCTTCGGCTGTTACAGTGATGCGCTCTGCAAAGCGCTCACAGAGGGGGATGCAGACAAGGCATTAACAAAAAGTATATGAAAAAGATAGCAAATCGATACTTTTTGTGAAGAAAAATGTGAACAAGTGATTGATTTTATCTATTTTTGTACCGATATTTTTTTCAAAACTTAATTTTTTTACTATGAATATAGACATTCCCTTTTATATGAAAAAGTATTTATTCTTTTGGCTTTTCGTATTATTTACAGCATGTTCTCATCAACAAACAGTTGAACGAATTTCGGTTCAACTTGACACTGTTCATAACAGTTTATTTACACGTTTCCCCGGCAGTTTATTGATTTTTAACGATTACATTATATTGGGCGACCCATTTGCCGAGAAGGGTTTTGTAAAAATATTTCAACGGCATACCGGAGCGGAAATCAATGCTATCGGCATAATTGGTAAAGGGCAAAATGAATGTCTTTCGCCTGATTTTATGAATTATTTTCAAGATCATTTGGTACTGTATGATTTTGAATTAAACAAAAAAGCGCTTATCCCAATAGACAGTCTTATTCACTCAAAAAACAATCCTGTGCACCTGACGTCTGTTCCCGTATCCAATATACATTCTCTCATACAGACGGGGGATGACGAATATGTAGCAGCAGATTATTTGCAACCACTGCCATTTCACCTTATACGAGGGGAACAAACAACCGCCACATTTGGGAAGAATCCTGTTGATGAGGATGTAAATACATTTACTCAGGGGCAGATGTCGTATCATCCTCTCCGTAAAATATTTGTATATACTGATAATCGCAATCCGTATATCGCTTTGTATAAGAGAGATGGAACATCTTTTTCGTTTGAATGGGAATGTCAAATCAAAACCCCTCACTATCGTGTCTATGATAATGCAATACATTGGGAAAGAGAACAACCAAGCGGTATAATGGATGCCACATTTAGCAAGGATTACATAGTCTGCCTGTTGAATGAATTAAAAATAAGAGAAGTGAACGGGAGAGAAATCGATACAGCGCCTAAAGCAATTTATCTATTTGATTATGACGGTCAATTGGTAAAAATATTGGATTTGCCTGTACCCGCCATTCGAATTGCTTCTGCTATTGATTCAAACGTGATTTATATTGTAGAATTGGAGCCCGATTATGATATTGTCAAATGTGATTTATCAAGTTATGGATTATAAGGTTGATTATAAATAGTTATTAATATGAAAAATTCCTTATTAATTTTATCTTTTTTTCTGCTCTTTACGAATGGTTGCAATACAAAAAAAAGTGCATCTATCACAGACATGGCAACGCTCTCTGTTGATATTACCTCGAATGAGGAAATGAGATTATCCGATTATTTTGATGATTTCCGCATGGTGAAACTTTCGACAGATAAAGATTATCTCATTGGTGAAATACAAAAAATACAATTAACGAATCACAAAATATTTATTTCGGATGGACTATCTATGTTCGTATTTTCTGAAACAGGAGACTTTATATCAGGATTTAATCATGTTGGAAGAGGACCGGGTGAATATCAAAAGATTACCGATTTCACTATCGTTGGAGAAGACATTGTCATTTTAAACAGGAGTATGCGTAAACTGTTGAAATACAATTCATCAGGAATGTGTATATCTGAAAAAGGATTGGATTATTGGGCAATGAAAATTTCTTCGCCTGTTGACAGCAGTTATATGATCTATTGTGGTAATGAGTCGGAAGACGAGTTCAAATTGCATCTGACAAAAGACGGTCAAACCGTGGATCATTTTTTACCCGTGAACAGCGTTCAGGCAAAGTATCTCCACATTTCTGGTCCGTCCAATTTTTTCAAATACAAAAATACTGTCCGTTTCTTTGAAGTATTTAATGATACTGTTTATACATTGATAAACAAGAAAATAGAACGGAAATATTATATTGATTATCAAGGGAAAAATATCCCATCATCATTTTTTGATGGCAATTATGCTGATGTTTTCAACTTTTTTCAGGCAGTACACAAGACTTCATACGCTTATGGTATTGACAAATTTGCGGAAAACGACAAAATGATACTGTTTGGCAGTATTTACCAAAAGGTGCAAAAACTAACAATTGCATACATACACAACAGGATAACACAAACTTTCGCTACTGTAAAAGATGATATTTACTTTGATTCTTTAATCATTCCGGCAGAAGATTTTAACTATTTTGCCGATTCGAGTATTATATTTCCTGTTGATGCACCCACCGTCATAGAATGGAGAAACAAATATCAACCTTCTGCAAAATATGCCAAAGCGATAAATGAAACTCAAGAAAATGACAATCCCGTACTTTTGATTTTCAATCTCAAAGAACAATGAATTGGTTACCCTTGTTCAATTTCACTTAAACAGTCGAATAATATCATTGCCGTTTGCCAACAGCAGCAGCCCGATAAGTAGCACCATTCCTACAACCTGCGCTTTTTCCAAAAACTTGTCGCTGGGCTTGCGTCCGGTGATGATTTCGACAAGCAGGAACAGTACGTGTCCGCCGTCGAGCGCCGGAATGGGCAAAATGTTCATGAAGGCAAGGATGATAGACAGAAAAGCGGTCATATCCCAAAATGCGTGCCAATCCCACACCGAGGGAAAAATATTGGCGATGGTAATAAACCCGCCCAATTGTTTCGCGCCGCCCTTGTGGAAAAGGAATTTCATACTTTTCACGTAAGACACTAATTTATCCACGCCGTACTCAATTCCAACGGGAAATGATTTCAAAAACGAATAGCCAATATGGGTGGATTTCAGTATTTTGGTTGGCGGTTGCAAAAATACGCCGATGGTGCTGTCCGGCGAAACGGTCAAAGGGACAATTTGTTCCGTCCCATTGCGCACGATGGTCAGTTGCACAGCCCGCCCGGTGTTGCGTTTCACCTCACGGATAAACATATCGAGGTACGGAGTAGCCACATCGCCTACTGCTGCTATGCGGTCGCCTTCCTGCATACTTGCGTTGGCAGCCGGTGAGCCTGATTTGGTATCATTCACCACCGCCGGAAAATTGAGAGCGGCAAACGACTGCCGTCCATTGACGCATTGCTGCGCAAAATCAGCCGGAAGAGCAATGTCCAACTGTGCGCCGGCGCGTTCTATCTTGACAGACTGGGCATTATTGATGATAATTGCATTGAAAGCATCGGCATACTGCTCATACGTCGTGCCATCCACCGATATGATTTTATCGCCGTCTTGAAATCCGTGCTGCTTTGCTGTTTCGCAAAACTGGTACCCATATTCGGCATCCTGCATCGCAATGTAGTCCGTGCCCCACACAAACATAATCATCGAATAGATAATCAGAGCGGAGATAAAATTCACGATAACGCCTGCTGTCATAATGAGCAGCCGTTGCCATGTGGGTTTTGAGCGAAATTCCCAGGGTTGCGGCGGCTGTTTCATTTGCTCAACGTCCATTGACTCGTCAATCATGCCGGATATTTTGACATAACCGCCTAAGGGAATCCACCCTATGCCGTACTCCGTTTCGCCTTTCTTCTTCTTGAACAGAGAGAACCAAGGGTCGAAAAACAGATAAAATTTTTCGACACGGGTATGAAATAATTTGGCAAACAAAAAATGCCCTGCTTCGTGTGCCACAATCAATAATGACAGACTGAGAACAAACTGCGATACTTTAATAAGAATTTCCATTGAAAAAATTTATGACTTAATTGCGGGCGCAAAAGTAATGAAAATTTTCAGATTTCCAAGCACGTACAATGGAAAAAGTTTTTTACAGAGGAAAAACATGGAATGGAAACAACGCCGGAAAAAACCGTGCAGAACATGGTTTCAGGCTTCATTTGTGGGTTCGGGAAACATGTTTTTGAAATCGAAAAATAATCCGTACCGGTCTGGATTTTATTGCTTGCACTTTGAAATCTGAGGATTTTCATTTAACTTTGCAAAATATATTGAACCTCTTTAAAAATGCAAAAACCATCCATCCCTAAGGGGACACGTGATTTTATCCCTGCCGAAATGGTACGGCGAAATTATATTTTCGATACCATTCAATCGGTTTTCCAACGTTTTGGATTTCAACCGATAGAAACCCCTGCAATAGAAAATCTGTCCACTTTGCTGGGCAAATACGGCGAGGAAGGCGACAAACTTCTGTTCCGTATTCTCAATTCGGGCGATTTTCTGTCCGATGTGAATGTCGGCGATTTCTCTGCCAAAAACCTGAACAAACTGTCGGTGCAGATGTGCGGGAAGGGATTGCGGTATGACCTGACTGTACCTTTCGCCCGTTTCTTGGTGCAGCACCGGAATGAGATTAGTTTTCCGTTTAAACGCTACCAGATTCAGACAGTCTGGCGTGCCGACCGTCCGCAAAAAGGACGTTACCGCGAGTTTTACCAGTGCGATGCAGACGTGGCGGGCAGCAATTCCCTGCTCAATGAGGTGGAACTGCTGCAACTCATTGACGAGGTGTTTCGGGCGCTGAAAATTCGCGTGTCAGTGAAACTCAACAACCGCAAGATTTTGACCGGCATCGCAGAATTAATCGGGCAACCGGATAAAATAACGGACATCACGGTTGCCATTGACAAACTGGAAAAAATTGGTCAGGAAAAGGTCAACGAGGAACTGATAGAGAAAGGTTTGAGCCGCGAGGCAGTGGATGCGCTGCAACCTGTTCTGCAACTGAGCGGCAGCAACCGCGAAAAGTTGGCGCAACTGACGGAATTGCTTGTCGGCAGCGAAACAGGAAAGACCGGTATCAGCGAAGTGGGCACCATATTGGATTATGTCGAAGCGCTGAATATTGAAACGCCCATTGCACTTGACTTAACGCTTGCCCGCGGACTGAATTACTACACCGGCGCCATTCTCGAAGTGAAAGCATTGGATGCGGAAATGGGCAGCATCTGCGGTGGCGGACGCTACGACAATCTGACAGGAATATTCGGTTTGCCGGACATCTCGGGAGTAGGCATCTCTTTCGGCGCCGACCGCATCTGCGATGTACTGACTCAACTGAACGCTTTTCCCGAAAATTCAGTACAAACGACACGGCTGATGTTTGTCAATTTCGGGAAAAAAGAGGAATTATATGCGCTTGGACAGTTGAAAAGGCTTCGCAACGCCGGAATCAATGCAGAGATATATCCGGAATCAGCCAAAATGAAGAAACAGATGGCTTATGCCGACAGCAAATCCATACCTTTTGTAGCAATGACAGGAGAAGCGGAAATAGCGGACAACGTCATCAGCCTGAAAAATATGCTCACCGGCGAACAGCGAAACGTGTCGCCGGAAGAACTCTTGCAAATCGTTAAATAACCCCTTGTGAGCGCCCGAAAACTGAGCGACTGGCTACCAACCTCAAAGCATGAAGCGGAAGCACGCGGATGGACGGAATTAGACGTCATTCTGTTTTCAGGCGACGCTTATGTTGACCATCCTGCCTTTGGCGCAGCCGTCATAGGACGGACGCTGGAGGCTGACGGACTGCGCGTAGCTATTGTGCCCCAACCCAACTGGCGCGACGACCTTCGCGATTTCAGGAAATTGGGCGTTCCCCGCCTTTTTTTTGGCATTTCCGGCGGTTGCATGGACAGTATGGTGAATCATTACACTGCCAACAAGCGCCTGCGCAGCGACGATGCCTACACCGCAGGCAATATGTCCGGATTTCGCCCCGATTATGCGGTGTCGGTTTATTCGCAGATACTGAAACGGCTTTATCCTGACGTTCCTGTCGTGATTGGCGGTATCGAAGCGTCTTTGCGGAGGTTTACCCACTACGATTACTGGCAGGACAAGTTATTACCGAGTATTTTGACAGGAAGCAAGGCGGATTTGCTGGTCTATGGCATGGGCGAACACATAATCCGCAAGATTGCACAAGGCTTGCAGGCGGGTGCGACATTGCAGAAACTGCACGATTTGCCGCAAATTGCATATCTGTCGGATCATTTGCCGAAAGACAGCGAACACTACCTCACACTTCACTCGTATGAATCCTGCATGCAGGACAAACGCAAATTTGCTGAAAATTTCTGCCGGATAGAAACAGAATCCGGAAAGTTGCAGGCTCGCGGCTGTATTGAGCCTGTGGGAGGACAGTGTACAGTGGCAAATCCCCCCGAATATTATCTCAACGAGGCGGATGTGGACATGGCTTTCGACCTTCCATACACGCGCTTGCCGCATCCCCGCTACAAAAGCAAGCATATTCCAGCTTTCGAGATGATTAAATTCTCTGTCAATATCCACCGTGGATGCTTTGGAGGGTGCAGTTTTTGTACTATTTCAGCCCATCAGGGCAGATTTATCGCTTGCCGTTCAGAACAATCCATCGTCAGCGAGGTGAAAAAAGTCGTTCAAATGCCCGATTTTAAAGGATATTTGTCTGATTTGGGCGGTCCATCTGCCAATATGTACGGCATGAAAGGCAAGGAACAGGCGCTTTGCAGCAAATGTAGCCGCTATTCCTGCATTTATCCGCGTATATGCAAGAATTTGGATAGCAACCACTCACCGTTACTGGCATTGTACCGAAAAATACGGGCAATGGCGGGCATCAAAAAGGTTTTCATCGGCAGTGGCATCCGCTATGACCTGTTTTTAGACGAAAAGGGCTTTTTATCGAAAACCCACGCCGAATATTTTCGGGAATTGGTGGAACATCATATTTCAGGACGGCTAAAAGTAGCGCCGGAACACACCTCGCCAAAAGTGTTGAAAGCTATGCGCAAGCCCTCATTCGAGTTGTTCTTACGCTTGAAAGAAGCCTTTGACAGGACAAACAGCACATTTCATCTGCAACAGCAACTGATACCCTACTTCATATCAAGCCACCCCGCGTGTGAAGAAGTCGATATGCGGCAACTGTCCGACGCATTGCGCAAAATGCGGATGGACAGACTGGAACAGGTGCAGGATTTCACACCAACCCCACTCACACTCTCCTCAGTGATGTATTACTGCGGTTTCGACCCTTATACCGGCGAAAAGATATACGTGGCAAGGCAAAAAGAGGCTAAATTAAAACAAAAGGAATATTTTTTCAGGAAAAAATAATTTGCAAAAAAAAATGAAAAATGTCGATTTTGTACAATAGATATTAAAACACTATTTTTGTCCTGAACTAATATCACCCGAATCTTCCCGTTAAGTAATTCTGTGTCTGTTCCTTTTCCGGATTCAAAAACATTTTCTTTGTATCATTAAATTCAATCAATTCGCCCAACATAAAGAACCCGGTTTTGTCGCTTACGCGGGCTGCCTGCTGCATATTGTGCGTTACGATTACAATCGTATATTGCTGTTTGAGCGAATAAATGAGTTCTTCTATTTTGGATGTCGAAATGGGGTCGAGCGCCGAAGCCGGCTCGTCCATCAGCAGAATGGAGGGCGAGATTGCCAGTGCGCGGGCAATGCAAAGCCGTTGCTGCTGTCCGCCCGACAGTTCAAATGCCGACTTTTTCAGTTTGTCTTTCACCTCGTCCCACAAGGCGGCGGATTTCAACGATTCTTCTACCCGCCCTGCAATATATGCTTTGTCGCCAATATCGTTTACCCGCAAGCCAAAAGCCACATTCTCGAAAATGGATTTAGGAAATGGATTGGGCTTTTGGAACACCATACCGACTTTTTTACGCAGTTCGTCCACCTGAACGGATTTATGGTATATATTTTGTCCGTCAATCAAACATTCGCCTGTCAGCCGGGTATTGTCAATCAAATCGTTCATCCGGTTGAAGAGGCGCAAAAAAGTGGACTTCCCGCAACCGGAAGGTCCAATCAACGCCGTAACCGTGTTGGCATCCATTTCCATACTGATATTTTTCAAAGCATGAAAATCGCCGTAATAAAAATCTATGTTTTTTGTTTCTATCATCGCTATTTTTTTTGCAAATTCAATTTCAAAAATCTGCTTAATTTGACTCCTTTCACTTTCAATCAGTTGCCGGATTTGAGATTTGTTGTCATCAAGTTTAATTATAACTGTACTTTCAAATTCCTTATAAAACTCGTCGTTTT
>JAITTD010000243.1 GCA_031287245.1 Bacteroidales bacterium | reverse complement strand
GATTTTAATATGATGCACCGTAGAGACGTGGCATGCCGGCGTCAAGCAACGCGGTTACCCGTTGCAACAGCGCCGGTTACATTGGTAGTGACCTTCGACAGCAATGGCGGCAGCGCCGTTAGCCAGCAACAGGTGACAGCAGGCACAACAGCCACGCAATCCGCCACCCCCCACCCGCGCAGGCTACACCTTTGCAGGCTGGTACAACGGCAGCACAACGTACGATTTCAACACACCGGTAACAGAAAACATCACGCTCACCGCGCAGTGGGAAGCAGCCTCGACCACCGGCATAGACGACGTAGAGACGGTGCGCGCACCGTCTCTACACCCCAATCCGTTCACCGGAAGCGTGCACCTCACCGGCGCTGCAGGCAGCCTGTTGACGGTATTCAATGCCACCGGCACCACAGTACACACCCAAAAGATAAGCAGCGAAGATGAATCAATCCATCTGGAAAAACTGCCCGCAGGTCTGTATTTCTTCCGGTTGGAAAAAGACGGTGAAGTGAAACGATAAAGGCGGTGAGAAATTGAAACAGTAGTGATACAGTGTGATACAGTGGTGATACAGTGGTGATACAGTTGTGAATCACTATCGTATCACCACTGAATCACTATCGTATCACAATGAATCACTATCGTATCACCATGAATATCGTTTTTTATTTTGAAAGAAAAATAATAATTGCCACCTTTGCAAAAAATATTCTTTAAACAATCATCAATTATCCATCATGAAAAAAAGTAAGTATCTTGTTCCCTTAGCGCTGATTTTCAGCCTGTTTTTCCTTTGGGCTATCAGCAGTAATCTTTTGCCGACAATGATTCGGCAATTGATGAAAATGTTTGATCTGTCGCCTTTTTTGGGGTCGCTGACCGAGTCGTCCTATTGGATTGCCTATTTTATCTTCCCCATTCCCATTGCCATGTTTATGAAACGCTACTCCTACAAGGCGGGCGTTATCTTTGGCTTGTTGGTAGCGGCGGCGGGCGGATTGCTCTTTTTCCCTGCGGTAGCCATCCAGCAATATTGGGCTTATCTGACTGTTTTCTTTATCATTGCCACGGGAATGTGTTTTCTTGAAACAGCAGCGAATCCTTACGTTACGGTGCTGGGCGACCCCGAAACAGCGCCGCACCGCCTGAATCTGGCACAGTCGTTCAACGGACTCGGCGCGTTTATAGCAGGTATGTTCCTGAGCAAACTGGTGTTGAGCAACGACAGTTATACCCGCGACACCATCCCCGCTGATTATCCGGGCGGTTGGGAAGGATTTCTGACCGTTGAATCCGATTCAATGAAATTGCCTTACCTGATATTAGCCGGCGTGCTGATACTGATTGCCGTTGTCTTTGTGTTTTCGCATTTGCCTAAAATGAAGGAAGGCGAACATTTGGAAGGCGAGGCAACGGGCGAGAAACTGATTGATTTCAGCGTTTTCAAACGGGCGCATCTTCGTCGCGGCGTGATAGCGCAATTCTTCTACAACGGTGGGCAAACCGCAATCAACGCCATGTTTTTGGTGTATGCCTGCTCGTATGTGGGTTTAAAAGAGAAAGAAGTAGTGGAATTATCATCCTTGTCGGCTACAACCTGGTTTGGCATTTATTTGGGCGCTTTTCTGCTCGGACGCTGGGTGGGCACGCTGTTGATGGGGAAATTCAAACCACAAAATATGTTGGTAGTATATTCGATTATCAATGTGGCGCTTTGTGTGCTGATCATCTGCGCAGGCGGAATGACGGGGCTGTATGCGATGGTGGGCGTTTCCTTCTTCATGTCAATAATGTACCCAACGCAATTTTCATTGGCATTGAATAATCTGGGCGCTAAAACCAAAAGCGGCTCGGCATTCCTTGTCATGGCTATCGTTGGGAATGTTTTTCTACCGCCGTTAACGGGACACTTGCTCAAATCGTTCGGCGATTTTTATCATATCGCTTATATCATTCCGCTCGTATGTTTCATTGTTTGCGGATATTACGGTTGGAAAGGCTATAAAGTGGTGGATTAAGATTTTTAATGATTGCGGTAATATGAAATTTGGGGTAGTTAATTTTCCGGGAAGCACCGGTTTTGCTGATACCATATATACTTTACAGTTCGTATTGGAACAGGAAACCGTGCAGATTTGGCACGACAGTCGTTCGCTTCCTTCCGTTGATGTGGTGATCATCCCGTCGGGCGCCTCTTTTGGCGATGAGCCGTTGCGAGCGGTACAGTCGCCTGTGATGGAGGCTATCAGGAAGTTTGCCAATGACAGAGGTATCGTATTGGGTATCAACAACGGATTTCAGATACTGTGTGCCGCGGAACTGCTGGAAGGCAAACTGACCACCAACCAGTCCGGTTGTTTTGTCGGTAAAAATGTATTTGTGAAAGTCAATAACACAGCAACGCCCATCACGCGGCTGATATCCAAAGGGCAGTTTCTTCAATTGCCTGTTGCACACGCCTGCGGATGCTATCAGGCTGATACGGAAACGACAAAAAGACTGCACCAGAACGGGCAAATCCTGCTGCGCTACTGCAACGAGGACGGCACGGTATCCACTCTTTCCAATCCAGACGGCTCGGTAGATAACATTGCTGCTATTTGCAACAAACATTTTAATGTATTCGGCATGATGGCGTGTATCGAAAGGGCTGTGGACCCCGATTTGGGCAATGCCAACGGTATGCTGTTCTTCGAAAGCCTTATCAACGGCAAATAATCGTCAATACGTCAGCCTGAAATCCTTCACATCAAGCGTTGAGCCGCGAAATTTGCTGCCCGCTTCGTTCACTCCGCCCCAGTAAAAATCGCCGTAAACGCTGGACGAGAACAGTACCGTAATATGGTCAACGTCCGTAGTGGCAGGGTCTGACGCATAAATTTCCTTCACCGGTTTGGATTCCTTGCTGACCGGATGTTGATAGAATGTCATTTCCCCACGTTGTCCTCCTATTTTACTGTATGGTTTTTCGGCAAGAGTGGTGGCATCCGGTTCGCCATACACAAAAGGAACCGTAATTTCCACAAATCCGGAAGCATCATCATCCATATCGCCGATATGCTCACCCGAACGCCAATGCGCTGCTGCTACGCGGATAAATGTTCCCTGCTCTGTATTACGGTTGTGCAGCAACACATACATCTCACACGAATCCTGCAAAGGGCGTCCATCGGCATTGGCAACCGTAATGGCTTCCCCATTTCCGTCCATCATGATATCGCCCGGACGGTAGCGTAGTTTCATTGTGGCCGCCTTGGGTTTTGCATAAAAAGGAGTACCCAGATTGATCATTTTGCGCGGTTCATTTGTTCCTATTGCAGGGGCATAAGCCATGTTGAACAGGAAATTGCCGGTGAAAAGTGCGCCGGCAACCACATTGGTGATGGATTTGTGAATCGTTTCCAGCCGTGCATAAGCCGCATTGGACGCGGAAGGCTGCGGACCGGCAGTCATCGTGTTGATACCTGACAGGCTGAAAGCATTGGCTTCTGCGCTGGTTTGCCAGGGCGATATACCGCCGTTGCCCGGGAAATAGGCGGATTTGGTCACGCCATCTTCCTTATAGGTGATTTCGCTGCCGTCCTGCTTTTTTGCCGGCATCCAGATATTGAAGCTGGAAAACGGAATCTGACCCGATGCCGCACCGTGTACCACTTTGATGCGCCATTGTTTGTGCACCTTGGTATTTTCCGCAGTAAGCGTTAATTCTATCTCCTGCGAAAAATCGCTCAACGAATAGGGGTCCATACTGAACTGTGCCAATTGCGTACAGAGAACTTTCGTCACTTTCAACTGGTTGACTGGCAGTATTTCGGGAATGGTAATGAGCACCTCGCCCACGTCATCCTTGCCACCCGGCACAATCTGATTGCTCAGTTGCCCTTCAATATCGAAAGCCAAAATATTGGCTTCGTCCGAAAGTCCAAAATAGCCGGAATCAAAACATCCGGTAATCATCACTGCAACAAGGCAGCATAGTATAGTGCGATACATATTTTTCATACAAAAAGAAAAGACAAATGTAGGCATTAAAAATCAATTTGAGCCATTTTTTTGATAATATTTGGACGGATATTCTCAATTTGCCTCGCCAATAAACTCGCCTTAAAACCGTTTCACGCCTTCCCTTATATAATCAGGGCAATGCGATGTATCAAGCGCAGCAAAAACCTCGCCCCACGAATATGCCGTGTGAGTATCAGTGTCTGTTCCTGTGGTGGACAGCAGGACAAACTGTGCCTTGATGCCCAACAATTCCATCACTTTTTGCTGAATGGACAGTTGCCCGACACGTTGCAAGCCGCGTCTGTCAAAAATCGCCTTTTCCTCCTTGCGCGCGGGATAACTGCCTTCGCCGCTCTCAAACTTCCCCTCTATGCACACTGCCGTGTTGTGCGAGGTGTGAATCACCATGTCAGGCTTAGCATTGAAACACCATTTGAACTTGCAGACTTTCAGAAATTCAGCAGTATGGTGAATGGATTTATCGTATTCAACCAAACGCCAATTGCCAGGATTTTCGATGTAATCTGTTGAAAAACAGCCAAAGTATCTGTTGAATTGTCCGATGTCCATATCTTCTAACTCGCCTCTGTTCAAAGGTTGCAGCAAGTCCAGAATCAGGTTGCGCTTGCGGTGATGGTCTGATTTTTCAATGTAAAACCACAAATCGCGGATATAGGCGTATTCAAAATAGAGGCTCATTTCGGAAGACACCACCGTATCGTGATTGCCAATCAACGACAGAAATCTTTGCAGATTGTCACCCAACAGCAGAGTGTGGTAAAAC
>JAITTD010000174.1 GCA_031287245.1 Bacteroidales bacterium | reverse complement strand
GTTATATGATAGTTATACATGGTTATACAGTTGTTACATGAACCAATATGTAACAACATATAACTACCTGTAACAACCTGTAACAGTTTTTTTATGGTTATACGGTTGTTAAACAAACGTACAATTTGTAACAACATATAACTACCTGTAACAATTTGTAACAGTTTTTTTGTTGCTATGTATAAGTTTCGGAAATAATTTTTTATATTACGCGCGGGCGTACATGATGTAAGATGTGTGTGTGTGTGTGTGTGTGTGTGTGTGTGCAAAAATCGTGCCAAACTTCGCTAATCCCTAATTTTATTGGGGATTCAGAAGGAGTATTTATGAACATTTTTTGCTTCATCACAGTCACTTTGTTGAATGAATTTCACTTCATTTGGGTTTCATCAAGAGGGGGCAAATGTACACATTGTTTTTGAATAAAAAAATAAAACTGAAAAAATCTTAAATCTTTTTTTGAGGTTCCTATTTGCTTTGTCCGAATATGATATATGGTATTGATTCACAGATTAAGTAGTCTTCAATAAATAGCTATAACAAAAACTTCAATTATATTGTGAAACCTCTACGAGGTTTTGGAAGATGCCTGTATCCTATTTTCTATTGATATGTATCCCCTAATGGGGAATGTTCGCTTGTCCGTAGGACATTCATATCAATAGAAGAAATAAATCTCAATATAACTCAATTCCCCGTTAGGGGATACATAATGTCTTGTCCGTAGATTAAAATGAATGCCTGAAAGGGCGGCATCGTTGGCGAATCTCATCTAAATTGTCCTAATCAGCAATTAGATCCCATCCTTTGTCGAGGATAAGGCGGTGAGCGGCTGTGTCGTGTTCCGGATTGAAATCAGACCTGAGATGCCCCTTCATATTTCCGTCACGTTCGGGTAAACTGCCGAACAAAACATGCAATGCCGATTCAGTCAATGGATTATCGTGACACCATAGAAAGGTCAATGCTGCATTGTGGCTCACGTCCAATGCGGTAAGCCGGTTTTTGTTACAGAGTAATTCAAACAATGCCGGATTGGCGCTCACATCCAGCGCAGTCAGTTGATTATTGTCACAGTACAGTTCGATTAGCTTCGTATTGTGGCTCACATCCAAGTTTGTAAATTTGTTAGCGGCACACCATAAAAAGGTCAATTCCGTATTCCTGCTCACCTCTAACGCGGTAAGTTGATTGTCGGAGCACCATAATTTAATCAATGCCGTATTGTTGCTCACGTCCAATGCCGCAAGCCGGTTTGTGTGACACCATAAATGGTTCAACTTCGTATTCATGCTCACATCCAGCGTTGCAATATGATTTTCTTCACAGTGCAATGCGATTAACGCAGTATTGGCTTTTATATCCAAAGCGGTGAGTTGATTTTCGCCACACAGCAATATATTTAATGCCGCGTGTTTACTCACATCCAATGAGGTAATCTGATTATGTGAACAATCCAACTCGGATAAAAACGTAGAATGGATGGTAATGGTTCTGGGCGTTTCGCCGATATACTGATGATTTGCCCCAAATGCGTAATTTGCCAAACTGCAACCTGTCACGAAATCTTTCGTTCCGTCGCCCCAGTCCACCGTTGCCTGTGCCTCGTCATGCCTTTGCATGAAAGCGCCTCGCAAATGTATCTGCAAGGCTTTGGTGGTCATAGTAATTTGCTGATCAACATCCTGCCCGTACAACCACGAGCACATTCCACAAAAGATTGCCAAACAGCACAGTATTTTTCGTTTTTTGATTCTCATACTATTTTTCATTTATCGTATATTATTCATATTGTTTTCCTTTTTCGTTGCGCAGTTTTTGAAGCGCATACATTTCGTCGCGCAGTCGTGCAGCCTCCATAAAGTCGAGGTCTTTGGCGGCTTGCTGCATCTGTTTTTTGGTATAGGCGATGGTTTTTTCCAGCGCCTTGCTGTCCATATATTGCACCACAGGTTCGGCAGCCACAGACGATGGGACCACAGGGTCGGAATAAATCTTGCTGTTGTCAACGCTCGTTTCCTCTGCTTTTCGCAATCCCATGATGGAACCCCGCGCTTTGGTGATTTGTGTCGGGGTGATGTGGTGCTCCCTGTTGTATTCCAACTGTTTCTTCCGGCGTCGGTCGGTTTCGTCGATGGTTTGCTGCATGCTGTCTGTTATTTTGTCGGCATACATGATGACGCGCCCGTTGATATTGCGGGCTGCCCGTCCTGCTGTTTGTGTGAGCGAACGGGCGGAACGCAGAAAGCCTTCCTTGTCGGCGTCGAGAATGGCTACCAGCGACACTTCGGGCAGGTCTAAGCCTTCGCGCAACAGGTTCACGCCAATCAGCACATCAAAGAGTCCTGCACGAAGGTTTTCCATGATTTCTACGCGCTCCAGAGTTTCCACATCCGAGTGGATATACCGGCAACGGACGCCTGCTTTCGTCATATATATTGCCAACTCCTCTGCCATTCGTTTGGTGAGGGTTGTCACCAGCACCCTTTCGTCTTTTTCGGCGCATTGCTGAATATTTTCCAGCAGGTCGTCAATCTGGTTGAGGCTTGGCTTGATGATAATGGGCGGGTCGAGCAGCCCTGTGGGACGAATCACCTGATCTACCACCACGCCGCCGCTCTTTTCCAGTTCGTAGCGGGCAGGCGTGGCGCTTACATACACGGTTTGCCCTATCAATCCTTCAAATTCCTCGAAGGTGAGCGGGCGATTATCGGCAGCCGACGGCAAGCGAAAGCCATATTCCACCAAATTCAACTTGCGGGAATGGTCGCCGCCATACATAGCATGAATTTGCGAAAGGGTGACGTGACTTTCGTCAATCACCGTAATGAAATCCTTGGGAAAATAGTCTATCAGACAGAATGGGCGCGTGCCGGCAGCGCGGGCGTCGAAATAGCGCGAGTAATTCTCAATGCCCGAACAGTATCCCAGTTCGCGCATCATTTCCAAATCGTAGATGACACGGTTTTCCAAACGTTTGGCTTCGAGATCCCGTCCACAATCCTTGAAAAAAGTCACCTGCTTCACCATATCCTCCTGTATCTGCACAAAAGCGGCTTGTTGCCGTTCTTTGGTGGTCACGAATATATTGGCAGGATAGATATGTATCTCTTCAAACGAGGCTTCTATATGGTTATTGATGGGGTCAAACTGTTGAATTTCCTCAATTTCATCGCCCCAGAAAACGATTCGGAGCGCAGTGTCGCTGTATGCAGGATATACGTCAATCGTATCGCCCTTGACACGGAAGGTACCGCGTTTGAAATCCAGTTCGCTGCGGAAATAAAGGCTGCTGACCAACTGGTGCAAAAATTTATTGCGACTGATGAGCATCCCTTTTTTGATGGTGATGGTATTTTCAGAAAAATCTGCCGGATTGCCGATTCCGTAGAGGCAGGAAACAGACGACACCACGATGACGTCCCGCCTGCCCGCAAGCAGCGCCGAGGTGGCTCTCAGCCGCAGTTTGTCAATCTCGTCGTTGATAGCCATGTCCTTCTCAATATAGGTGTCGGTAGTGGGCATATAGGCTTCGGGCTGGTAGTAATCATAGTACGACACAAAATATTCCACAGCATTGTGCGGGAAAAAAGTTTTGAACTCTCCGTAAAGTTGTGCCGCCAGCGTTTTGTTGTGGCTCAGGACGAGGGCGGGGCGGTTCAACTTTGCCAGCACGTTGGCAATGGTAAAAGTCTTACCCGAACCCGTTACTCCCAACAAGGTGTGGTAAGGAAAATCCGTGGACAAACCCTCCGTCAACTGGCGAATCGCCTCCGGTTGATCGCCACTCGGTTCAAAATCTGAAATTAACTGAAACTCCAATATACCTGTTTTTAGATAAAGGGCGAACAAGCAGGGCGAACAAGCAGGTTCGCCCTTACCGTTCATTGTCAATTGTCAATTTCGAAATGCATATCGTTCATCGAGTTTTTGATGTCCTTGCCGGCAGTGTAGAGCACCTTGCGGTTCTTGATGTGTGCGGGCAGCACTTTTTTCGGATCGGCTTGTCCCTCACTGCTGAACGACACCTTGAAGATGCCAAAATCGCCCAAGCGCAGTTTGTAGCCGTCTTTGAGATACTTGGGCAGCGCTTCCACGAAATTGGTTAGCACGTTGTTCACGTCGCCCGAACTGAGGGACGACAAAGCGGCTAATTCGGCGGATATCCGTTTCAAATTGATTTCGCCCGTATATACCGGTGCGGCATAATACTTGGGCTTTTCCTCTCTGTCAGCAGGATTGCCTTTAGGAATGGTTTTGTACTTCATAATACATTTAATTTAGGTTGAAATTTAAAAATTTGAACTATTGATTTTAAGTAATTTACGCAAGATGAAAAAACACACTGTGTTTGTGTATAAAACACACTGTCTTTTTGTATAAAACACACTGTGTTTTGATCTAAAACACACTGTCTTTTTATGTAAAACACACTGTGTTTTTGGAAGAGATGCCGGATGCTTGTGTACCAGTTGGTTACGGTGATACAGTGGTGATACGATGGTGATTCATGGTGATACAATGGTGATACGTGGTGATACAATGGTGATATGTGGTGATACAATGGTGATACGTGGTGATACGGTTGTATTTCCATTGTCAATTGGGTGGTGGCTATAAGTGCGAAACGAAACGACATATTAAAAACATTGTTGACGAAAACGAGGACAAAAATAGTAAATAATTATGAATGTTCAATTTTTAATTACGAATTACGAATTAAAAATTACGAATGTATCACCATTGTCTCACAACCGAATCACAACCGAATCACAACCGAATCACAATGTCTCACAACCGAATCACAACCGACTCACCATGTCTCACAACCGAATCACAACCGACTCACCATTGTCTCACAACCGAATCACAATAAAACTTGCAAAAGTCGTTGAGCCGAATTAACTTTGCGTGGTAAAAATAAAGAACAAACCATGCTGAATAACAACGTTATCGTAGCACAATCGGGTGGTCCTTCGCCGGTGATTAACAATTCACTGCGCGGCGTGATAGATGCTTGCCGTATGTTTCCCGACAAATTTGGCAAGTTGTATGCCGGTTGGCATGGCATTGAAGGTGTGTTGAAAGAGGAATTGCTGGATATAAGTGCACAGAGCGAAGAAGAAATCGCGCTGCTTCGGGTGACGCCCGCCGCTGGCTGTGTCGGAACCTGCCGTTACAAACTGAAAGACGACCGGCATCAGGATTTCACCCGTCTGCTGGACGTGTTTCGTGCACATCGCATCGGTTATTTTTTCTATATCGGCGGCAACGACTCGCAGCATACCGTATGGAAAGTGAGCCGGCTGGCAGATGAACAGGGCTTGGAATTGACGGCGGTGGGCATCCCCAAAACCATTGACAATGATGTGGGCGACAGCGAATTTACGCTCATCGACCACACCCCGGGTTATGCCTCGGCTGCTCGCTACTGGAGCCATATCGTGCAGTTGACCAACGAGGAAAGCATGGGAGTATGCACTTCCGATCCTGTGATAGTGCTTCAAGCGATGGGACGCAATGCCGGTTTTATCACTGCTGCCGCGCGTTTGGCAGATCCTGAGCGGAAAATGCCTTTGCAGATATACATGCCGGAATCGCATCTGACACTCGAACAATTGGCTGACAACGTAAACGAACAGTTGAAACAGGACGGACGCTGTATGGTGGTGGTGAACGAAAGTTTTGACGTGGGCGACATCGGCGCTGTGCAGGATGCCTTCGGGCATGTCGAATACGGGGCATGTCAACAGTCGGCAGCACAGGCAATCGTCAACTATCTGAACGCAAAAAGACTGAAAACACGCGGTTATGCCCGCGGACAAGTGATGGACACCGACCAGCGCCACGCTATCATCTATGCGTCCACGGTGGACCTCGACGAAGCCTACAAAGTGGGACAAAAGGCAGTGGACATTGCGCTCAACAACGGCGCCGGCTGGATGGCAACCATCCTGCGCGACCCGGGTTTCATCTACAACGTGCGCTACGACAAGGCGCCGCTCGAAACGGTAGCGCTCTCGGAACGCCCCTTTCCTGAAAAGTGGATTGCCCCAAGCCGCATCGATGTGACAGATGATTTTCTGAGATACGCCCGCCCGCTCATCGGCGAAGACTGGGTGTCCGTACCGATGATCAACGGCATCCAGCGGTTTGCAAAGTTCAAACCCCTATTTGCCGACAAGAAATTAACCAATTACGAACTCCATTAATAATTAAACATTAATAATTCATAATTCAACATGTTATTTTATTCAAAAGGCTCAAAAGAGTATCAATTTAGCAACGAAGAACTGAAAAACGCACTGAGCGAAATCTTCGGAAAACTCGGCAAACGGTCAAAAGTATTGGCTTTGCCGCCTGATTTCACACGCTTTCATTCCTTTGCGGGAACCATCACCGAGATGTGCTGGGAACATTATGGCGACGCGCTGACCGATGTATTGCCCGCTCTGGGCACCCATGCAGCGATGTCGGACGGCGAAATAGAGCGTATGTTCGGCAAAGTGCCTCGCAAATTATTCCGTGTGCACGACTGGCGCAACGATATAGAAACCGTGGGCACGGTGCCGCCCGAATATATCCGCGAAGTATCCGAAGGGAAACTCAACTATGCGTGGCCTGCGCAGGTCAACAAACTGCTGGCACACGGCGGTCACGACCTCATCCTGTCCATCGGGCAGGTGGTGCCTCACGAAGTCATCGGAATGGCGAACTACAACAAGAATATTTTTGTAGGCACGGGCGGTGCGGAAGGCATCAACAAAAGCCACTTCATCGGTGCGGTGTATGGCATGGAACGCATCATGGGACGCGCAGAGTCGCCGGTGCGCAGCGTGCTCAACTACGCTTCGAACCATTTCACACAGCATTTGCCGATAGTGTATATCCAAACGGTGGTAAGCAAGGACGAGGACGGCAAATTGCAGATACGCGGACTGTATGCAGGCGACGACTTTGAATGTTTCCGGCTGGCATCGGAACTTTCGCTCGAAGCCAACTTCCTGATGGTCGAAAAACCCGTCAAAAAAGCAGTAGTATGGCTCGATCCTTCCGAATTTAAAAGCACCTGGCTGGGCAACAAGAGCATTTACCGCACCCGTATGGCGCTTGCCGATGGCGCGGAACTGATTGTGCTGGCGCCCGGCTTGAAAGAGTTTGGCGAAGACAGGGAAATAGACCGCCTTATCCGTAAATATGGCTATGCAGGAACGCCCAAAACGCTCGCCGCGGTGGACAGCAACAAGGAACTGCAGGACAATCTCGGCGCGGCAGCCCATCTGATACACGGTTCCAGCGAAGGACGCTTTACGGTGACTTATTGCCCGGGACATCTCACCCGCGAAGAAATAGAAAGCGTGCATTTCAATTATGCCCGCTTGGACGAAATGTTGCAGCGATACAATCCTCAAAACCTGACCGACGGCTTCAATACCCTGCCCGACGGCGAGGAAGTGTTCTATATTTCCAATCCCGCGCTGGGACTGTGGGCGCACAGAGATAGATTTTTGCAATAGCCATGATAGACGGCTACACCGTAATTTTTAATTCGTAATTGAAAAAACTACCGGTACGTTGCTTGCCGGAGTTTCCAGGAAAGAATTGTTGATCCGGAGTTGCGTAACGTCGTCCGCAACGATGGCATGACGTTCTTCCCTGTCGCCAAAAGTTTGGAGTTTGACGTTATCGAACAGGATACAGTCCGCATGACGCAAATAGAAACCGTAAGCGGGAAGCATCATCCCGAACATGCGGTTTTCGGGATAGTCGCGTTCCTTTTCCGGAACATTCAGATTGATGTCCGAAAGTTTTCCTCCGCCTTTCAGTTTCAGGTCAATGTTGCGCAGGGTAATGTTTTCCACTCTTAATCCCGGCACGCCCGTAATCGAACTTGCAATAAAACTTGCCGATGTAGCCGTGATATTTTCAATCAGCACATCTTTCAAACGGGATGCACTGTGGCGGGAGGAAACATGTCTTTTCCCCAAGCGAATGAAAACAGGCGTCTGCACATCTTGCATCCTGATGTCGGAAATAATAACGTCCTCGATGAAACCGCCGTCAACCACTTCCAGAGCAATGCCTGCAATTCCCGTGATGGTGTCGGTTACCCCGGGAAGCATTTCATGCCATTTCCAGAAGGGCGACCGGCTGCACTTGCCAAGTGTGCAGTTCGATATGCGGACATTACGAAATCCTCCGAAACTTTGGGTACCGAGCTTGATGAAGTTGCAGTTCGACGACAGCCGGCAATTCTCGACCCGAATGTTTTCCACCACAAAATCGGGGTCTCCACTTTTCAGGCATATAGCATCATCGTCCGCATCTATCGTGCAGTCGGATATGGTTACATTGCGGCTTTCGATATCGAAGCCGTCGTTGTTCCAGTTGGCATGTGCCACTACCGATACCTTGCGTATATCCACGCTGTCGCAGTGAACAAAGTTGAAAGTCCCGCCCCCGGCATCTTTCATTGTGACACTGTTTACCCGCACGTTCCTGCAATCGAAAAGCGCAATCAACATCGGTCTGACGCCTCCGTTGAGGATTTGGGGAAAAGCGAAACCGTTTCCGGTAATGATTCCCTCGCCGGTGATTTCAATATTGTCTGCCTTTTCTGCATAAATCAGGGCTCTCCAGCCCACTTCCCCATGAGGAGGATAATCGGCTACATCCGTGGAGCCTGACAGAATGGCTCCCTTCTCCAGATTCAGACAGACATTCGGTTTCAGATGAATCGTACCGGTGAGATATTCCCCGGACGGAAGGGAAATCATCCCTCCGCCTTTCAGGGAACATTCATCGATAGCCTTTTGCAGCGCAATCGTGTTTAACGTCTTGCCGTCGCCTTTGATGCCGGTGCCTTCCGCACAGCCGGCAAGCATCATGCTTGCGAATACGAATACTTTTTTCATTGTAATTACAAATTATAACTTTCATTCTCACCCACCAGCCATCGGCTCAATGTTCTTTGGGTGCGGCTGAACTCCGCTCCGATTTTTATCACTTTCCGTTCACCGGCGCTGTATGGGATGAGATAGCCTTTGGCGTCAA
>JAITTD010000115.1 GCA_031287245.1 Bacteroidales bacterium | reverse complement strand
AGAAACGCCGTTACGACAAAGAGCGCGACAGAGTGAAGAGTTGGGATAATGTACTTAAAAGCGCTGATTTGGAGATAGCAGCACACAAAGGCGAAATTGAAAAACAAGCCATAGCCCTTTCTGAAAAGGATAAAGCCCTTTCTGAAAAGGATAAAGCCCTTTCTGAAAAAGATAAAACCCTTTCTGAAAAGGATAAAGCCCTTGCCATAGAAAAAGAGCGAGCCGAGAAAGCGGAAGCAGAAAAAGAAAAAGTCATGGCTGAAATCGCCGAATTAAAGCGTCTTTTAGCAAAAAAGTAGTCTTCCCACAATACCAACGTGTTGTTATCCCAAAGCGTGCTGATGTCGCGAAAACCGAACGGAATCGATTGTATTCAAAAAAAGTTAAAATTTCACGCAACGTTTTACAATATTTCCGTCTTATTTATGAATCCGAAAGAATTTTGAATTTCGATAGTGTTTAATGAAAGGAATGTAAGCCATGAAAAGTATTACTAAAACCCTCTTACTGTTCATGTTGACAGTATCTTACGCTTGTTCTCCCAAAAACAATGTGGTTTCTGAAGAACAATTGTGCAGGGCGCAAACGTATTTTCAATCCGAAAATGAAGATTTTGAAGTCATCTTTACTTCGGGGACAGAAGTAAATGTGCAACCGAAATTAACCGGAACGGAATTATCTATTTTGGATGCCCTGGCGAGCAAAATAGACAAAAATGTATGTCAGGAATTTGACAATAAATGCCTGAACTGGATGAGTTGCTGGGCGCACATCAGCGCTGACGAATTGATGGCAAACCCTCAGTATGCCTTGCGGTGCAATGAGGCTGAATATCGCGACCTGATTGATTTTTGCAGTCAACAGGATGAGAACATATTGTTGTTGTTTTATCAGTTGGTGGCACACGCCAATTGCCCCTACGACCAGTTATTGCTGCGTCCGATTATGGATTTGATTGATGTTTTTCCGGAATATGGCAGGTTGTGGGACGATATTAACAGAGAATTGAAGGCAGAAAAGCCCGATATATCCATGCGCACCTGCAATGAAACTACCATTTGGTTCGTCAGGAAAATGCTTGAAACAAAGTACCATTACAACTATACCAACAGACTCGCTTCTCTTTTTGATAGCCGCAGACTGTTGCTGATGGCACAGTAATATACATAGTTATAAATTGTTATAGATTGTTATAGATTGTTATAGATTGTTATAGATTGTTATACATTGTTATACATTGTTATACATTATTCGTTTATCCGTTTATTCGTTTATCCGTTTACTCGTTTACTCGTTTATCCGTTTATCCGTTTACTCGTTTATCCGTCCAGTTATTCAAACAAATTTCTCATTTTTTGGAAGAAAGTCTTATCATCTGTTGAAGGTTGTGGCGTGAAATGCTTTGAGTTTCGCAGATTTTCGAGTGTCGCCTGTTCTTCCTTGGATACTTCTTTGGGAATCCATACGTTGATGGCAACTAATAAATCGCCCGTTCTGTATCCGTTCACTTCGGGTATGCCTTTCCCCTTGAGGCGAAGAATTTTTCCGGGTTGAGTGCCCGCGTCGATTTTAATTTTCACTTTTCCTGTCACTGTGGGTATTTCAGCGGTTGTGCCGATAATGGCATCGGGAATAGAGATAAACAGTGAATAAATGAGGTCATTGCCATCGCGAATCAGTTCTGCATCCGCCTCTTCTTCGATGACCACTATCAAATCGCCGTTGATGCCGCCGCGTCGGGCTGCATTGCCTTTTCCGGTGACAGTAAGTTGCATCCCTTCGGCTACTCCGGCAGGAATTTTTACGGTGACTATTTCTTCATCCTGAATGATGCCCTCGCCATAGCAGGTAGTACATTTTTTGGTGATAATCTTTCCGGTGCCGCCGCAGGTGTTGCAGACCGCCGCAGTTTGCATACGCCCCAGCAGCGAGGATACCACTCGTGTCACTTGTCCGGTGCCGTTGCAAGTGGTGCAGGTGGAATAGCCCGATTTGCCTTCCGCGCCGGTTCCGCTGCAAGATTTGCAGGCAACATATTTTTTCAGTCTCAGTTTTTTTTCTGTGCCTTGTGCTACTTCTTGCAGTGTCAACTTCACTTTCAAACGAAGATTGCTGCCTTTGCTGACCATTCGGCTCTGTCTTCCGCCACCGCCGCTAAATCCACCGAAATTGAACCCCATATCGCCGAAAATATCGCCAAAATGGGAAAAAATATCATCCATCGACATACCGCCGCCATTGTAACCGCCGCCTGCACCGCCTACACCTGCGTGTCCGAACTGGTCGTAGCGCGATTTCTTGGCGTCATCGCTCAGCACTTCGTAGGCTTCAGCTGCCTCTTTAAACTTATCTTCAGCTTCCTTGTTGCCCGGGTTTTTGTCGGGATGGTACTGGATAGCCTTTTGCCGGTACGCTTTTTTGATTTCCTCTTTCGTAGCGGTTTTGCTTACTCCCAGCACCTCATAAAAATCTCTTTTTGCCATAATTTGTATTTATTCACCAACAACCACTTTGGGATAACGGATGATTTTGTCGCGTAATGCATATCCTTTTTGGATCACGTCCACCACCTTTCCTTTCAGATTGTCCGAGGGGGCGGGTATTTTTGTTACAGCCTCGTGTTTGTCGGCGTCAAAGGGTTCTTTGGCTGCCGATATTTCCGAAACGCCGTTATTGGTCAGAAAATCTTTTAATTTATTGTATATTAGCGTCATACCTGTTTTAACCGATTCAATGTCGCTGGAATTTTCAATGATGTCCAAACCGCGTTCAAAATCGTCCACCACTGGCAACAAGTCTTTGAGCAGCGTATCGCCTGCCGTTTGTGTCAATTCTATCTTTTCGCGAAGGGTACGCTTGCGGAAATTGTCAAATTCTGCAGCCAACCGCAGATATTTGTCCTGCACCTCTGCCAGTTTGACATTCAGTTCGTCCGTTTCCGGCACCACGCTCTTGTTTTCTTCTTCATCAACAACATTTTCAGCCGGTGATGCTGCGTTTTCTGTTGCAGGTTCTTCATTCCGAACCTCATCCTCTTGTGCTGTGGGATGCGTCTTTGTCATTTTATCAAAATTATATTTTTTGAAAATCAATTATCTTAACTATTAAAATATCTGCCAACATAGTACAAAATATTTGCCAAAACGTTTTTCATGCGGCTGACAAGTCATATTGTCCGACAAAATTGGTGTTATGCGACAAAATGTCAGAAACAATCACAATCGTATTATTCATCCCAGAAAGGAAATCAATATTCCGGCGGCAACGGCAGAACCGATAACGCCGGAAATGTTGCTTGACATGCAGTATTGCAGAATATGGTTTTTGAAATCGTAGCGAAGCGCTATATCATTGGCAACTCGTGATGCCATAGGCACAGCGCTGAGTCCCGTAGCGCCAATGAGAGGATTGATCTTTTTCTTGCTGAACAGGTTGAACAGTTTCACAAACATGATGCCGCCGAAAATAGACAAGGAAAAAGCAAAAAATCCGCCAATGACAATGCCGATGGTTGTCCAGTTCAGGAATGCGTCCACTGTCATGGTGGCGCCTACGCACAAGCCCAGAAATACGGTAGCGGCGTTCATGATGCCGTTGGATGCTGCATCGAACAAGCGGCTGGTATTTGCGCCGATTTCCTTCACTAAATTACCGAACATTAACATTCCCACCAGTGATATTGCTGTCGGGACAAAGATGGCTACTATGGTGGTGATAGCAATGGGGAAAATGATTTTCGTCACGCGCATGTTCTTTATTTCGATCTTGCTGGGATACAACTTGTCCTGTTCTTTCATATTGATGGACAATTCTTTGCTGGAGCAGGTGAGGCGTACCAGTAGCGGGATAATCACCGGAACCAGCGCCATGTACGAATATGCGGCAATAGCAATCGGTCCCAGCAAGTGTGGCGCTAATTTGATGGTGGTGTAAATGGCTGTCGGTCCGTCTGCGCCGCCGATGATTCCCAGAGCAGCCGCTTCTTTCGGTGTAAAACCTATCAAAATGGCAATGAGCAATGTGGCAAAGATACCGAACTGGGCAGCGCCTCCGAAAATGGAAAGTCGCAGATTTTTCAGCATCGGACCAAAATCGGTCAATGCGCCAACGCCCATGAAAATGATGGGTGGCAGAAAACCTGTTTTGATTAACATGTAGTACAAAAAGTTCATCAATCCCATATCGTGAGCAATCTCAGGCAGCGACATTTCCCAAAGATTCTTCACTGTGCCGTCAAGGGTTGTCACCGTGCCATCAGAGGAGGCTTGAATAATGCCCATCTCTCCGCCAGGAAAATTAGCCAGCAACACGCCAAAGGCAATAGGAATCAGCAGCATCGGCTCAAATTCCTTTTTGATGCCCAAATACAGCAATGTAAACGCCAGCGCGTACATAATCAGAAACTGAGGCTCGGCGATAATGTTGCTGAGCGCAGTCATTTCGTACAATTTTTCAAAAATATTTATATCCATGAATATATTTTGCTAAATAATCAACTTAAACGCATCAGTACGTCGTCCTCAGATACTGCACTGCCGCTTGGAACGAGTATATCCACCAATGTACCGTCCCATTCCGACTGGATGGCGTTGTAGGTTTTCATGGCTTCTATGTAGCATATCACTTGCCCTTTCTGCACCGTATCGCCTATTTTCAGGGGTGTTTCGGCTGAGTTTTTGGTCAGTACGAATTTTCCTTCGAGTGGTGCTACTATTTCTTTGGCATCAGCGGACGATGCGGTGGCGAATGCCAGCGCGGGCGACGTGGACGGTGAGGGCTTTTCAGCGCTTGCCGCCGGTGCTGGTGTGGCAATGCCGGTGGCTTTGTCGTCATACGACACCTGCACACGGTATTTTTCGCCGTTTACGTCCACCACCATGTTTTGCGGGAAGTCTTGTGGCAAACGTCCTTTCGCTGCCTTTTCGGCTCTGCGTTTATCAACATCAATGTTGAAATCTTCTTTCGCTTTTCCTGATTTGTAAGGTTCGTATTGCGAAGGGTGCATGGCGTATTCAAACAGTTCTTCGTCGTCTTTGCCTGTATCCCAGCCTTTTTCCTTCATTTTTGCCCTGAATCTGTCCAATGCATCGGGGTAATTGCTTTGCGGGTTGCCCGAAAAAAAATCGCGTCCTTCTGCCTTGGCTTTTTCAATGATAACCGGATCTAATTCACCGGGCAGTTTCCCTGCCTTGCCCAAGAGCATATCCCAAATGTCGTCGGCAATCATATTCCAGCGTTCCTTGCCTTTTTCCATCTGAATGACGTTCATCAGCGCAAGATTTTTCACATATTGGCTGAAAGGCGTTACTAATGGCGGATAACCGACTTTGGGCCAAACGTAAGTCACTTCGTCAAACAGTTTGATGAGCAATTGGTCTTGCGTCATCGCTTCTTTGCCCGCTTTATCTCTTGATTTGTTGATACTTGCCAAATTGGTTTCGAGATCGGCCATCAGGCTGCCCATCATGCCGCCGGGTAGTCCCGATGCGATCATCAGCGAATTCATCAGCCTGTTTTTTGGGCTGATATATAAGCCGAGAAATTCGTCCATAAATTCCTGCGTGAGTGAGCGGACTTTCATGTAGGCTTCCATGTCGATTTCAGGCACTTTGAAGCCTGCATCTTTCAGCATGGGCTGCAATGTCAGTATGTCTGCATGACCTGTTCCCCATGAGAGCGGTTCCATAGCGGCATCCACGTAATCGCATCCTGCCCTGCACACTTCCAACACGCTGGCAACGCTGAAACCGGGACCCGCATGGCTATGGTACGATACGGGAATGTCGGGAAATGCGGCTTTAATACTGGCTACAATCTTGCCCAACGACTCGGGACGCCCGATGCCTGCCATATCTTTCAGGCAGATTTCGTCCGCTCCCAAGCGAATCAGTTCCAATGCCATATTGGTGTAGTATTCCACTGTGTGTACCGGCGAAACGGTGATGCTGAGGGCTGCCTGCGAAATCATGCCGGCGGCTTTGGCGTAGCGAATGGAAGGTTCGATATTTCGTATATCGTTCAGTCCGCAGAATGTGCGGGCTATGTCTGTCCCCTGCGCTTTCTTTACCTTGTAGAAAAGTTGGCGTATGTCGTCGGCAACGGGACTCATGCGCAACCCGTTCAATGCGCGGTCGAGCAGATGAGTTTGGATACCGGCTTCGCGAAAGGGGGCTGTCCACTGCCGAACGGCTGCGTTGGGGTTTTCGCCGAACAGCAGATTGACTTGTTCAAAGCCGCCTCCGTTGGTTTCAACGCGAGCAAAACATCCCATCTTGATAATGTAAGGGGCTACCCGTAACAACTGGTCAACGCGCGGCACATATTTGCCCGCCGATTGCCACATATCTCTGTAAACTAAACTAAATTTTACTTCTTTCATTATTTATTGATATTTACGTCCTGTGTATCACACGGTCGTTCAAGGTTTCTATATTTTTTCAATTTTAACCACTTTCCCTTTCCCGCCCGTCGCCTTGCTGACGGCATTGACAATCACGGAAATCATGTCGGAAGAAATGGGTTGTGCCGGTTTCGTTTCTGCGCCCGAAATATATTTGTTTACAAACAATACCAATCCTTTTCCGAAGATAGTGATCAAATAGAGCATTAAAAATACGGTGGGAAACCCCACAGCAAATAACAACATTCCTGTTTCAAAGTCAGTCATTCGTACTATTTTTTATTTTTTAACAGCACAAAAGTAATTATTTTTTTGTGCCTGCCCAAAATGTTGATGATTTTTGACAGACTTTTAGGATGAGTTGCTTCCTAACTGTCTATTTATTTGGGCAATAATTTGCCGACTACATAATTATTTTCGTTGATATACTTGCGGGCAATATTTTTAATGTCCTTGGCAGAAATGGACTGCACCAGTTTCTTGTATTCCTCAAGGGTCATCAAAGGGTCGTTTTGGCGGGCTGCGTTTTGCAAACTGCCTAACCAGTAGGAGTTTTCCCTCAGGGCGGTTTCACGTCCGCGAAGGAGTGTTTCCTTTACCTTGTTCAGGTCGGTCGCCGTGGGTCCGTCGGTTTTTATTTTGTTGATTTCGTCAAATACAGCGGAGATCAGTTTTTCGGTATTCTCAGGTGCGCATCCCCATTGCACAGTGAGCGCAAATTTCGGTTTTGGATACTGTTCAACGTCCACGCCCAAGCGGACGCCATATACTCCTCCCTGGTCTTCGCGCATGGATTCGCGCAGTTTGATATTCAGAATATCGCGCAACATGCCGGTAACAAGACATTCCTTGTAATTCCACTTGAAATCGTTTTGCATGAAAATATGCACATAACTTTGTTCTTCCGAATTGCGTGCATCCTCAAAGCGGACAATGCCGATCGGAAATTTGGGCGATACATCCCGCCATGTTTCGGTACGTCCCTTGGCTGGCAATCCCCCGATGTATTTTTCGAGTATCGGAATCACCTCTTTCACTTTGAAATTGCCAACCATCGTGAATTTGAAGTCGCCTGCATCTGCAAAACGGTCTTGAAAAATGTAAATGGCATGATTCAGATTGATTTGGTCCACCTGTTTTTCGGAAGGAATGACGATAGTGCGCGGGTCGTAGCAGGTGGCTATCTTATAAATGGTGTCCATGTAGGCATACATGGGGTTGGCTTTCAGGTTTTGCACCTGATTTCTGATGCGTGAGATATACGCTTTGAAAGCGTCCTCGTCTCGGCGGGCATTGGTGAAATAAAGGTAATTCAGTTGCAGCATGGTTTCCAAATCTTTCGGGGCGGCGGAACCGCTGACGCCTTCGTACAAACTGTTGATATAGGGCGACAGTTGGGCGGTGTTTCCGGCAAGTTTCTTGCTGAGCGCGACCTGCGTGAAATCGCCTAATCCGCTCTGGGACACGATTCCCGAAGCCATCATTGCCGACATATAATCTTCATTGGTATAAACCGAGGTTCCTCCCGGACTGAATCCGGCAAACAGTATCTGGTCGTTCTGAAAATCAGTTGATTTCAGTACAATTTTAGCGCCGTTCATAAAAGTCAGTTCGGTAGTGCCGAATTTGGGATCATCTTTGCGGCGAAATACTCGGGTTCCTGCCGGTTCGTTGGCTACCAGCGGCTGGTCGAGCACCTGATCCACATAAGCAGTGATTTCTCCCTGTTTGACGACAGGCATCAACATACTCAATTCCAAATCCATCGGTATTTTCAAATCGTCCTTTTCGGGCGCCATCACAATCAAGCATACATTTTCATCGCGAATCCACTTTTGCGCTAACTGGTTGACTTCTTCCAAGCTAATGTCGGGTACGAACTGTTTTGCAAGCGCGTTTTCCGTCAAAGGTCCCGGAATAGGTTCCTCATGGAGAAAATTGCGGATATATTCGTCCACCAGCGAGCCGGAATTGTTTTTGTTCGCCTCCTTGGCGATCTGTTCGTATCGGGTGAGCACTTCTATTTTCTCGCGTTCCAGTTCCGTTGGGGTGAAGCCATGTCTTTTCACGCGCTCGTTTTCGGTCAGCAATGCAATGTACGACTGGTTGATTTGGTTGTTTTTTGCTACAGCCACTGAGGTGTACACATCTGTCGGACCGTAAAAATGTTCATAAGACACTCCGCTGTACATGAAAGGAGCGTCAGGCTCTTGTGCCAGTTCCTGAAAGCGTTTGTTGAGCATATTGTTGTACAGCATACGCAGTATAAATTCGCGATAATCGCCCACCGTGCGCTCTATCTTTTCAGGATGTTTGTAGAACAGTTCCACCACGTTTTGCGTGGCTTCCTTGTCCGTCACCACGGCAATGAGTGGTTCCTTGTTGTCCGGAATATCATATTTGATTCTTTCAGGTGCATTCTTTGGGTTTTGCAAGCCTGCAAAATGCTGAATCAGTTTTTCTTCCATCGTTTTCACAGGCATATCGCCCACAATCGCCAACGCCATCAGGTTGGGACGATACCAGTCGCGGTAAAAACCGCGCAGTTCCTCGTATGGTGCGTTTTTCACTATCTCCATGTCGCCAATAGGCAAGCGTTCCGCATAGCGCGAACCGTGAAACATAACGGGCAGGTATTGCCTGAGCATCCTGTCGCTTGCACCCAAGCCCAATCGCCACTCTTCCACAATCACACCGCGCTCTTCGTCAATGTCCTTGTCCGCAAAGGTGACCTGATGCGCCCAATCTTCCATAATCTGGAAAGCCTTGTCAATCAGGTCGACACGGTCGGACGGAACCTGCAATTTATATACCGTTTCGTCAAAACTGGTGTAAGCATTCAGGTCGTTGCCAAATTTCACGCCCATTTCCTCCAATATATTGACGAGTTCGTTTTCCTTAAAGTTCTTGGTGCCGTTGAAACACATGTGTTCCACAAAGTGCGCCAGCCCTTTCTGTTTGTCGGTTTCGCAAATGGAGCCTGCTTTCACAGCCAGCCGAAATTCCACCCGCTTTTCGGGCTTCGCATTGTAACGCAGATAATACTTCAACCCGTTATCCAATTGCTTGATAGTGATGGCACTATCCACCGGAATAGGCGCTTGAAGGTCAAAACTTTGTGCATGAACTGCGAGGGTGAAGGCAAACAAAACACAGACGGTTTGCCATATTTTACTAACTAACTGCATATTCCAAATTATAATGTTCTTTTAATGCTACAAATGTAGTACTTTTTTGTCATTTATTTTGTTAAAAAAGATTAAAAAGTTTGGGAGGTAATCTGTAGTTATAATGTCCGATAGACCGTTAAGTCTTGCATATCAAGAGCATAATGCCACACCGCAGCATCGCTTGTCTGTAGGACAAGAAAGAAAGTCAGGGAAAATGGTTATTTAAAAAAAAATCCTCATTTTCAAAAACTTTTTTACCTTTGCCAAAAATATTGTCTTGAAAGTGATTTTAAAAATAGCAGGTATTGTCTTCCTTTTGGGCGTGAACATCCCGTCTAATGGCATTTGCAATGCTGCCGATAGTCCGTATGACTGGACAACATCGGACGAGGCTATTGCCCTTCGCAAAGACGGGCAAACCATTTGGCAATTCAACGCAGCCGGCGGAAGCAAACCCTATTTTCATCCGCTCTGCGTTGTCGGCAGCAACCCGCTGACTATGCCCAAACCGGCAGACCATCCGTGGCACCTCGCGCACTGGTTCTCGTGGAAGTATATCAACGGCGTGAATTATTGGGAAGAAAATGAAAAAGGCGAATCTGATGGACTTACTGTCGTGAAAAACTGGCAACACGACTGTCGCGACGACGGCTCCGCAACGATAACAATGACGCTTGACTATCAGCCAAGCATAACGGTAGCGCCTGTGTTGAGCGAAAAGCGGACGATTACGATTTCCGCTCCGGTTGCAGACGGCTCATACTACTTGGACTGGGCTCAGGAATTTACGGCGGAACAGGACATTACACTCGACCGCACTCCTGTACCGGGTGAGCCACACGGTTTTTCGTGGGGCGGTTATGCCGGACTTTCTGTTCGTTTTTCAAATGATTTAAAAAATGTACTCACGTCTTTCGGCGGCAAAGCGGAACTTAAAAAACGCGATGGAGCGGACGTGATGGACGTGTACCATTGCCCCGCCGCAGAAATGAACGGGGTGTTGGATGGCAAAGAATACGGCATCGCCATCATTCCTTCGCCGAAAAACCACGGTTTTGGCAATTGGTATGTGATTCAAGGCAAGGATTTTCTCTATTACAGCCCTGCTACCTTGCTGTCCGGTGCTTATTTCTTGAAAAAAGGCGAGTGTTTCAACTTGCAGCACCGTGTTTGCATTCACAAAGGGCGCTGGGATGCGAAACGTCTGACAAAAGAAGCAGAAAAATTAGCGGCACGTCCTAAAATATTGATTTTGTCAGGCAGTAACAACCACGACTGGCAGGCTACCACCCCTTTCATACAACAGATTTATGCCCGCAACGGTCAATTTGCGGTGGACGTCACCCATCGTCCGGACAGCATTCATCCCCGAATGTTGGCTGCTTATCAAGCGGTTGTGAGCAATTGGAATGCTTTTCCCGAACAGTCGGGATTATGGAATCCGGCGGCAAAACAGGCATTGCAGGATTTTATCCGCAAAGGCGGCGGTTTTGTGTGCATTCACGCAGCCAGCGCCACCCATTATGACTGGTCTGCATATTTGCAGATAGCAGGAGGCAGATGGGGCGACAAAACCCATCACGGCGCCATCCACGACTTTGACGTGCAAATCATCCATCCCGAACATCCGATTACAAAAGGGATGCAACCCTTTACAATAAAAGATGAACTGTGGGTGGACCTTGAATGTGATGCGGCTGCGGAAATTCTTTGCGCAGCGCGAGCAAAAGAATACGCAGATCAGCCGGACAAATTAGAGCCGGTAGCCTTGGTAACCCGTTACGGGAAAGGACAAGGTTTTTATCTCGTGTTGGGACACGACATCCATGCTATGTCATCTGATCATTGGCAAACCCTTTTATTACGCGGCACACAGTGGATTTCAAAAAGTTTGAATACCAATAAATAAAAATTTAAATTAATATCTATGAAAAGAAGAAGTTTTATATCGACCGCCGTTCTCGGCTCAACATCGCTGGCAGGAGGCGCATCTATCCTGAACAGTTGTTCATCTCCGTCTTCGCAAGCGGTGAAGTTATTGACCGATGAAGAGTTGCATCTTCCTCCTTTGTTAGATGCACCACCCGAAGGCAAAGATTTGCGATTCGGTCTGATTGGCTGCGGAGGCAGGGGAAGCGGAGCCGCCATGAACTTGCTCAATGCGGGCAAAGGCTTGTCCATCGTTGCCATTGCCGACTGTCTGCCCGACCGTTTGGAAGCCTGCCGGGAAATGCTCAATAAACGCGATCAGAACATCGCTCCTGAGCAGGCATATCTTGGATTTGACGGCTATCAAAAGGTGTTGGCAAGCGATATTGACGCAGTCATCATAGCCATTCCGTCCCGTTTCCATCCTGCCACATTTGAAGCCGCTGTCAATGCCGGAAAGCACGTTTTCATTGAAAAGCCTTGCGCCGTTGACCCTGTGGGAGTACGCCGGTTTTTGGTAGCCGCCAAACAGGCAGAACAAAAGAATCTTTCGGTGGTATGCGGCACGCAACGCCGTCACGGGCTTGATTACTGCGCTACTTACCGCCAAGTGGCATCGGGAGCGATTGGCGACATATTGGGAGGCAGTTGCTACTGGATGACGGGCAGGACGTGGTACAACAACCGCAAACCCGACTGGACGGATACCGAATATCTTCTGCGCAACTGGCTGAACTACCCTTTCATGGGCGGCGATGTGATTACAGACCATCATATTCACAATTTGGACGTGATTTCGTGGTTTATGGGCAATAAAGTTCCGGTGAAAGCCCACGGATTCGGCGCAAAAGTGCGACCTTCATTAGGCAACAAATATGACATTTTCTCTATTCATTACGAATTTGACAATGGCGCTGTGATAGCCAGCGGCACACGGCATATCGACAAATGCACCGACCGGATTGATGAATATCTGATTGGAACGAAAGGCAAGACCAACTGCCAAAACACCATTTGGGACCACAAAGGGAATGTCATTTGGGAATATCCGTATAAGTTGAATGACAAGGGGCAAAAAACGATCACCGACCATTACGATCAGGAACATATTGACTGGGTGACGTCCATTCGCACCAACAAACCTTTGAATGACGCCTACAATATGGGACGTTCCACCTTGATTGCCATTATGGGCAGAAATTCAGCCTACTCCGGAAAATCAATCACATGGGATGAAATCATGGCAAGCGACGATGTGCTGGGACCGGATATTACCGCCATGGGAAAGGTTGATTTCAGCGATGTTCACCCCATCCCCGGCGTTGAGAGTATTTTTGGATAAGAAAAAGTTGGACAATAGCGAAGTACGGCAACTTTCCCACTGAATGGGAAACCCTCCCGCACCCCTGCGGCAGCCTTCCTACTGAGTGGGAAACCCTCCTGCACCCCTGCGGCAAGCTTTCACACAAGGGTGGAAACCTTGCTGCACCCCTGCGGCAGCCTTTCACACAAGGGTGGAAACCTTGCTGCAACACTGCAGGACAAAAACCGCCGGGTGAAAATGAATGTTCAAGACAAAAAGCGTGTAAACCTTTTTGAATGTTGGTTTACACGCTTTTTTGCTAAAATCTTGAAAAGCCGTATTTATGCGCTTGCCGGAATCTGATTTTATGGTATAGCCGCTTCGCACATGTTTATCCGGCGCCAAAAACCATCGTTTTGGAGTTTCTTATCCAAATAAGCCCGATATACTTCAAAACTCATGTCTTTTGTTTCGGCATATATCTTTGCCTGAATGTCATTTTTCATTTTGACACAATCGAATGCTTTTGTTTTTTTAATCGTTTCCATATATCATTAAATCTTTGGGGTTTCTGATTTCAATGGTTGCATATCCGTTTTTCAAATTGACGGCATTGTAACCTTTGATTCTGTTTAAATTGACAATATGCTTAAAATTCCAACTTGCCAGCACATCCACTTTATTGATAGTCGCCAAGGCTATATG
>JAITTD010000103.1 GCA_031287245.1 Bacteroidales bacterium | reverse complement strand
AACCTCTACGAGGTTTTGGAGGATGCCTGTATCCTATTTTCTATTGATATGTATCCCCTAACGGGGAATGTTCGCTTGTCCGTAGGACATTCATATCAATAGAAATAAATCTCAATATAACTTCAATTCCCCGTTAGGGGATACACAAACATTTATTTATTGACAACTCTTTACCAAAAAACGTAAAATAAATATACCAATTCTATCAGTCCGACTCCGGCTATATTTTCGGCAATAACCAACAAGGCATTGTGCAATAAGGGCATTTTTTTACTTTCCATCAGGAACAGTATGCCAAACTCAAAAACAACCATGACCAATATCCTCAGCAGATAAAACATCGGTAAACTCCAATAAATGAGCGAACTGAGCAGAAAAACGCCGGAAATACTGTAAAGGAGTGAGCGCGGCAGGTTCATAGCATAGATACAGGCAGTGGAAATCAGGATTTTGACAAGGAAAAAAATCAGCAAAAATACCCAATAAGAGTTGTCGTCTTCATTTTTTTGCGGATATCTGAAATCTCGTCTGGTGACTTTTATTTGTAGATCGTTGATGGTCACTGTGAAAGCAGAATGTCGGGCAGATATGGAAAACGAAGCGCTCTCTATACGCTGCCATGAGGTAGTCAGCAGCAACAATCGGATGTATTGTGCCTCTTTTGAGGGAAAATAGAGCGTGCTTCGCTTGGCGTATCCGACATACATGGAATCGAAAACCGCAAGCGTATCATTATTTCCGGCATTCAGCACATACAAATGGCGAAAGGACAGAGAATCCGGCACAATCACCTCCAATTCAATCTGCCGCCCATATATCGTTCCGCAGCAAAACAGCATCAATGCCGTCAACCACCCAAATATTCCTTTCCATTTCATTCTGCAAAAAAAGCATTTTTTTGTTAAAAATGAATATGAAGCGAAAAATTGTCTTACATTTGTTTCAAAATTTTGAAGATGGTAGTTTATCCTCATGCAAAAATAAATATCGGATTGCGAGTGGTAGCAAGGCGTAGCGATGGTTTTCACGATATTGAAACCGTTTTTTATCCGATTTCCTTATCGGACAGGTTGGAAATAGAATTATCCGATGCAGGCGCCGGATTGGACTTTGAATGTAGCGGCAGTGGGTTGATCAATGAGCACTCGGGCACGAATCTGTGTTGCAAAGCCTACGATTTGCTGAATGAAGCCTGCGGGCTACCTCCGGTGAAAATGCGACTGCACAAGCAGATACCCGTGGGCGCAGGATTGGGGGGAGGCTCGTCCGACGCTGCTTTCACGCTGCTTGCTTTGAACCGGTTGTGCGGTCTGGCATTATCTGACAATGAACTGAACCGATTTGCTGCCCGTTTGGGTAGTGATTGCGCCTTTTTCATCCGTTCTGTACCTGCTATAGGGATGGGTAAGGGCGATGTGCTGCAAGAAATCCCGCTTTCATTGGATGGATACAGCCTTTTAGTCGTAAAACCGCCGGTTTCGGTGAGCACTGCCGAAGCATATTCCAGGGTTCAGCCATTAGTCAGAAATATCCACTTGACAGAGTTATTACAATTACCTGTAAATGAATGGAAACAACATATCACCAATGATTTTGAAAAGTTTGTTTTTGCACAATATCCTGAAATAGAGCAAATAAAAAACAAATTATACGATTTGGGCGCCATTTATGCCACGATGTCGGGAAGCGGATCTTCTGTTTACGGCATTTTTGAATGCTTGTTGGAGCATCCTGAAAATATTTTTCAAAATAACTTCGTTTGGCAAACCAAAAAGTTTTTTTCGCAGAAAAGAAAATAATCCCTATATTTGCATCGGATAAAACGGGGGATTTTAGGCATTTAGAAGTGATAATAATCTAAAATTCAAAGTTTAAACCTAAATGTAATATGACGAAAATATTAACGTTGGGCGGATTAAAAAGCAGTGATTTTCAGAAAACCATTGACGGGAAAGCCGTTAATTTGTTCATTCTGACCAATCAAAACGGTTTGGAATTGGCGGTAACCAACTACGGCGCAAAAATCGTATCTCTGCACGTCCCTGATAAGGACGGCAAAGCGATTGACGTAGTGTTGGGACACAATAATATAGAGGAATATCTGACCTCTGCCGAGCCATTTTTCGGCGCTGTGTGCGGACGAGTAGGCAACCGCATTGCGAAAGGTCTGTTTACGCTCAACGGCAAACGATATCAATTGGCGATCAACAACGGTCCCAACCATTTACACGGAGGGGAGAAAGGCTTCAATGCCGTAGTGTGGGATGCAGTGCAGACCAACCCTCAATGCATGGAATTAACCTACATATCGCCCGACGGCGAAGAAGGTTATCCGGGAACACTGACCGTAACAGTGGTCTATACGCTGACCAGCGACAATACCGTGCAAATTGACTATAAGGCAACAACAGACCAGCCAACCATCCTCAATCTGACCAATCATTCCTATTTCAACCTTTCGGGCGCAGGCGACGAATATATCGGCGACCACCTGCTCACCATCAACGCCGATGCCTATCTGCCCACCGATGATACGAATATCCCTTATGGGAAACCCGAACAAGTAGCCGGCACGCCGATGGATTTCCGCACGCCACACACGATAGGAGAACGCATCAACGATGATTTCGAGCAACTGCGCTTCGGAAAAGGCTATGACCACACTTATGTGCTCAACAAGCAAGGGCAGGAATTGTCTCTTTGCGCCAAAGCAGTGTCGCCCAAGACAAGCATCGCGATGGATACTTTCACCACCGAGCCGGGCGTACAATTATATACAGGCAACTGGATGACGGGCGAATTTGCAGCCAAATACGGCAAACGCTATCCTGTAAGAGCAGCATTCTGCCTTGAAACACAACATTTCCCCGACAGCATCAACCATCCAACGTATCCTTCGGTGGTATTGCGCCCCGGAGAAAGCTTTCAATCGAAAACTTTTTATAAATTTTATCATCAATAAATTAAATTTCATCTAAAAAAAATCGTTATGTCAAAACAACAAAAAAGTCAAGTAGTACCAATCATTATGATGATCCTCCTTTTCGGGATGATCTCATTTGTAACAAATTTAGCAGCCCCTATGGGCATTGTGTTGAAAAACCAGTTTGGAGTTTCCAACTTCCTCGGAATGTTGGGCAATATGGGTAACTTCATTGCGTATGCTGTGATGGGTATCCCTGCCGGGATTCTATTGCAGAAGATAGGATACAAAAAAACCGCATTATTTGCCATCGCTGTGGGTTTTGTGGGAGTCGGGATTCAGTTTCTTTCGGGACATTCCTCGCAAGAAATGGCTTTCATTGTATATCTGTTGGGCGCTTTCGTTGCCGGTTTTTCAATGTGTATGCTCAACACGGTTGTTAATCCGATGCTGAATACCCTAGGCAGCGGTGGAAACAAAGGCAACCAGTTGATTCAGGTTGGAGGTTCTTTCAACTCTGTGTTGGCTACCTTTACGCCGGCATTTGTAGGTATTCTAATTGGAGAGGCTTCTAAAGCCAAGATTACCGATGTTTTCCCGGTTCTATACATTGCAATGGGCGTTTTTGCAGTCGTTTTCTTCGTGTTGTGGGCTGTAAATATTCCTGAACCCAATGTTGAAACGAATAAGGAACCGTTAGGCAAACTGATGGCGGGCGCTATCAAGTTCCGCCATTTCATTTTGGGCGCTGTTGCTATTTTCGTTTACGTAGGTGTTGAAGTAGGCACCCCTGGCATTTTGAACTTATTCCTTTCCGACGCTAAAGCCGGAGGATTAGATACTACGACAGCCGGATTTGTTGTCGGCACCTATTGGTTTCTGATGTTAGTCGGACGATTGGTTGGCGCTTCTATTGCCGGCAAGGTATCCAGCAAACTGATGCTTGCCGCAGCATCAGCCGTAGGATTGGTTTTAGTAACACTTGCTATCTTTTCTAATACTCAAACACTTGTATCCTTACCTGTATTGCAATCTGATGCCGCAGGCGCCCTGTCTTTCGGGTTAGCCAATGTGCCCATCAATGCTGCGTTTTTAGTGCTGGTCGGTCTGTGTACCTCTATTATGTGGGGAGGCATCTTCAACCTCGCTGTGGAAGGCTTGGGTAAATATCTGGCGGCGGCTTCGGGCATCTTTATGGTGCTGGTTTGCGGCGGCGGTATATTACCGTTCATTCAAGGCGGTATTGCCGATGTAGCGGGTTATATGACCAGTTACTGGGTCATCTTCGCAGGTTTGGCTTATTTGCTGTACTATGCGCTCATAGGCTCAAAGAATGTCAACAAAGATATTCCTGTTGAATAAAAAAAGAAAGAAAAAATGAAAAGTTGCAGGTTAGTTTTAATCTGCAACTTTTTTATTTTATGTATCTTAT
>JAITTD010000083.1 GCA_031287245.1 Bacteroidales bacterium | reverse complement strand
ATTGACATTCCCGAATGTGAAACATGGCTGTGGTGTAATGACGGTGCAGAAAACCGTGATTTCGGCAAGTTTCCCACCTATACCAATATCAACAAATATGTTTCATCGGCGGCACATTTGGAGGGAAAAAAAATAGTGAGTTGCGAGGAAGGTACCAACCTTGGCGCTGTTTTCAACATGACCATGGAACGGATGAAAGTAACATGCGACCAAAGCAATCTGTCGGGCGTAACCCATTCGGTGCTCTGCGGATTCAATTACAGCCCGATTGAGGCTCCGTTTCCGGGATGGGTTCGTTATGGAATGTATCTCAACGACCAAAATACGTGGTGGCCCTACTTCAAACTGTTTGCGGCTTACAAAACGCGGCTTTCCGTGATATTACAGGAAACGGAAGCTTTTGCAGACATTGCGATACTGCATCCGTTGGCTGATATGTGGACGATTCACGGTCCCCAACGCGACCCGTTTCCAAGGTTGCGTTATCCCGAATATCAATATCGCGTATGGGAAGGAATCCACAAAAACGGTAACGGTTGTGATTATATCAGTGAATCCGTCATGCAGCAAAGCGCCATGGGAAACGGATGGATGAAATATAAAAACAGGACATACAACACCATTATGCTGCTGGAAGTGGAAACAATGATGCCTGCAACCGCTGATGCGTTGTTACAATTTGTCAAAAAAGGCGGTAAAGTGATTTTTGTGGGAAAAGAACCCTGTAAATCGTCCGGCTTGAGAGACTATAAAAAGAATGATAAGAAAGTGGCTCAGGCTGTTGCAGCCATGAAACGTGCGAATCCATCACAAGTGTTTACGGTGAAAGCGCCCGCAGACGATATGATTGACTGGTTTGGAAACATTCAGAAACAATGTGACATACGTCCCTATATGAAGATTGACCGTCCTGTTACATATATCAGTCAAATACGCCATCAAGCCGACGGCAAAGACATTTTCTTTGTGAGCAACTGCAGTACGGATGACAGATATAAAATACAGGCGACATTTCCGGAATCAAAAGGGAAACCCTTTCTTTGGGATTTGGAAACAGGCGAGAGATACCATTATCCTGCCGCATCGGGCAATACCCTGACCATAGACCTGCCGCCTGCCCATACGCAGTTGATAGTGTTCGACACAAAAAGCGAAGGGCTGGATTATCCGGCATTACCGGTCGAAAAACCGGGGAAAGAATTGTCACCGTGGCATTTAAGAATGGAACACATCAACGGAACAACTCAAGAACGTGCTATTCAGTCGTTATTGGACCTGTCAACAGATGAGCAGACACGTTCCTTTGCAGGATACCTGACTTATGAAAAGAAACTTGAAGGAGACATTTCATCCTTCAACTGGTTGGATTTGGGGAAGGTATTTGGTGTATCGGAAGTGTCGTTGAACGGCGAGAATCTGGGTTGTCGGTGGTATGGCAGGCATTTGTACCGCATACCGGAGCATTCGGCTAAAGCCGACGAAAAAATCCTGCGTATCAAAATCACCACCACGCTGGGCAATTATTTCAAATCCAACCCGGAGAACAAGGTAGGATACGGCTGGACACGCAATCAGACTTGGCAACCTGTCGGGATGTTGGGACCGGTGAAATTGTTGTAATATCTACATTTTAAATAATAATTATCAAAATGAACATTTCAAAAATCAGTATTTTCATACTTGTATCTGTTCTTGCTGTTTTTTCGGCAGAAGGACAAACCAGCCAAGTCCCGCCGGAATTGATGGGGCACCGGTATTTAACGTTCAACACGGTTATTCGTGTCAATCAGATTGAAGTTTCCCGCAACCGGAACGTAGGCAGTGACGAGCGCGACCAGCATACGCCGGAACGGATAACTGCGTTTCGCAAAGCCGTAGAAGCAGGTTTTCCCGGCGCAAGAATCACGTGGTCATTCAGTTGGCTGGCTTTGCACGACACAACGGCAAATTACCGAAAAATACGTGAACTGGTTACCGGCTATCATCATCAGTATGGCGATGATGTGACGTTTATCCCCGGCGCCTATTTTGCCAATGCATACAATTCCATCGAACAGGTGAATAAAGACCTGCACGAGGGGTTGGCAAAAGTCAGCGAAATGGTTGGCAATGGTTTCCGCCCCAAGAGCGTAGTAGCAGGCTTCCTGTCGGCAAAAAATCAGCAATATTTGTCTGAAAAAGAAGGTATTCATGTATGTCAGGGGAATATCTGGAGCCAGTTTGCGATTGACAATCAGGATGGCGATGGTGCCGTATCGTACCCCTTTTATCCCTCGAAAGAGCATTTTTGCAAGCCGGCGCAAGGCAAAAATGATTTCATTGATTGTGTGAATCTGGATGGATGGACGATGGACTTTCTCGCTGCCCGCCGAAATGGATTTGCCGACGGTTTCAACAGCCGTATGGGTGTTGGACCCATAGAAACAATCATGACTTACGGAAAACTGCTCGGGTTGACGGAAATGATGCATACCACCGCCATTCATTTCGACAAAGGGTTCGATTTAAACGGTTTTGCCTGGGTCACCGATTGCTGGGAAGTATGTCTTCCCGAATCTACCTATTCGGGTATCACCGACTGGCTGTCGGAGATAAAAAGGCGTTGGCCTGATGTGGTCTGTATCACACAGGGAGAGTTTGGGTTGCTGTGGCGTGAGCATTACAGGGAGAACAGTTTCGACTATCGTTTTGAAGCTCAAGGCTCCGGCATCGGCGGTTCGGATGATAATAAAAAAATACGATGGTTTATGAATAAAAACTTCCGCTTGGCGCTCATGCGCAATTGGCAGACTAATACCCGGGAACAGGTCATTGACTTTACCCGTTATGATGTAAAAGCGCAGGAACCGCAGGATATGACGCGCAAATGGAGCCTGATGGGAGAAATCAATCAAAAGCAAACCCGCCCGCAGGACCAACCGGTTGCTGTCGAAAATCTTCCCGAAGCATACCGGCAAATCATTCGGAAAATGTATCCATTTTTAGTAAGAAGTGAAAAATAATCATGAATAAAAATAACTTTTCTTCGTCCCGAAGCCTTGGCAACCTGTTGGGACCGGTGAAATTGTTGTAATATTGTAAAAATAATTATCAAAATGAACATTTCAAAAATCAGTATTTCCATACTCGTATCTGTTCTTGCTGTTTTTTCGGCAGAAAGCCAAGTCCCGCCGAATTACAATTTGGTGTGGGACACGCCAAGTAAAAACTCATCCGAATCCATGCCCTGCGGCGGCGGCGACATCGGTCTCAACGTGTGGGTGGAAAACGGCGACGTGCTGTTTTACATCGCGCGAAGCGATACTTTTGATGAAAATAATTCCTTGCTCAAATTGGGGCGTGTGCGCATTCAGTTATCGCCCAATCCCTTTGAGGGCGGTATATTCCGTCAGGAGTTGAACCTGAATGAGGGTTGCGTGCTTATCAGCGGGAAAAACAGTCAAAATATTGCTACCGACATTCGCATTTGGGTGGACGTGTTCAATCCCGTTATTTATATGGAAGTATCCAACAATCAGAAATTGGCGGCAAATATTTTCTATGAAAACTGGCGCTACCAAGACCGCCCAATCGTCAAAGGGGAATTGCCGCAAACTTCTTTCCGTTATGGTTTGCCCGAGGGAAACGAAAAAACCAAAAAAGACGCAGTGGATTACGAAGGCAAAAAAATCCTTTTTTATCACCACAATGAAAAGGAAACCATATTTGACCTCACAGCAAAGCAACAAGGTTTGGAAGGCGTCAAAAGCCAGTTGTTTAACCCTTTGGCTAACCTGATATTTGGCGGTTTCCTCGAAGCCAACGGGTTCAAACCCGCAGGCACAAGTGTTGGCAAATATTGTCAGACAGATTATAAAGCATGGAAACTTGAAAGTGAAAAGCCATTGAAACAATGGAAATTAAGCATCCATTTGCATACGGAACAGACAGAAAACATGGCGACTTGGAAAAACGCTTTGAGCAAACCGGTGGTCAGCGACAGGAAGAAAAATCTTGCCTGGTGGAAAGAGTTTAACAACCGCAGTTTTATACATATCCAATCCAAAGACGGAACGGACAAGGGCTATGAATTGAGCCGCAACTATCAACTGGTGCGCTATATGTATGCCTGCAACGCTTATGGCAAGTGGCCCACCAAGTTCAATGGCGGACTGTTCTCTTTCGACCCGTATTATGTGGATAAAAGTTACCCCTTCACGCCCGATTATCGAAATTGGTCGGGAGGAACATTTACGGCGCAGAATCAGCGACTAAGCTATTTCCCGATGCTGAAAAGCGGCGACTTTGAATGGATGACGTCCACCTTTGATTTCTACAATCGCCTTCTCCCGATAGCGAAACTTCGCACGAAAACCTATTGGGGACACGGCGGCGCCTTTTTCACCGAACAGATAGACAACTTCGGGCTGTCGTCTTTTGCCGATTATACATTTGACGGTCAAAGACCTGAGCACCATGATAAAGGCTTGGATTATAATCCATGGCTCGAATACCTGTGGGACACTTCCCTTGAGTTTTGCCTGATGATATTGGAAAAAGAACGTTATACCGGAGCGGATATTTCCGAATATCTGCCGCTCATCGAAAGCAGTCTGCGCTTTTTTGACGAACATTATCAATACCTGGCAAAGCAACGCGGCGTACAAGCGCTGGATGGCAACGGCAAACTGGTTCTTTACCCGGGTTCGGGCACGGAGACCTATAAAATGGCATACAATTCCTCGTCCACCATCGCCGCCCTGCAAACCGTCACGTCCCGTTTGCTGGAACTTTCGGAACAGTATGTAGATGCTGCCAAAAGACAGTATTTTGAACAATTTTTAAGCCGTTTGCCGGAAATTCACACTCGCGAAATAGACGGAAAAACAGTCATTGCGCCTGCCTGGCATTGGGAACGCATCTCTAATATGGAATGTCCGCAACTCTATCCGGTATGGCCCTGGGGCGTTTACGGAATTGGAAAACCCGGTTTGGAAACGGCAATCAATACGTTCCGTTGCGACCCGGATGTGGTGAAACATTACGGAAGGACTGTAATCGGCTGGAATCAGTATGCTATCTGGGCGGCGCGTCTGGGTTTGACGGACGACGCCAAAAAGTTAGTCATCCAAAAATTGCAGGATTCGGAAAGAAGATTCCCCGCTTATTGGGGTTCACGTTTTAACTGGGTGCCCGACAACGATTGGTGTGGCACGGGTATGATTGCCTTGCAGGAAATGCTGCTGCAAACCGACGGCGACAAACTGCTTCTGCTTCCCGCCTGGCCCAAGGACTGGGACGTGCATTTCAAACTTCATGCCCCTTACAATAAGGTCGTTGAATGTAAATATGTAAACGGAGAAATAAAAGAATGGAAAGAGAGCGGACAAAAACACAGGGCTAACGCATTAAAAATATATTTAGATGAAAATCAAACTATTAAAAAATAGTATTTTACTACTTTTTGAAGTTTTACGAAAAATTTGTACTTGATTATCAATAAATTACGTGAACAAAACTATTTTAATGCGTTGACCCTGGGCAAAAACAGTAATTTTTATTTTTTATCAACAATAAT